>JACCZH010000101.1 GCA_013696045.1 Chloroflexia bacterium | reverse complement strand
GCCCGGCACCGGCGAGAGAGGCGGCGATGTTGACAGCGCTCGTCGTCTTGCCGACGCCACCCTTCTGATTCACGAATGCCACTACGAAACCAGGACGCTTCGTCATGCTGGAAGTCACAGTGGCGATGCCAGGTTGCGATGATGGAGAGATCAATGTTGCGATGCTGCCCTGTCGTGGTGGACATCCGATGCGAATTATCGCGATTCGGATGACGACGGTGGATCGGCAACGAGGCGGGCGAGTGAAGCAACCCGTTTCGTTAGGGAATCCTATCAAATTCGGTTGGTGCGACACAACGTCTGAGTGGCTACCTGGATGCGAATTCATCTTGTGCCCGTGGTTGTATCCATATTGGATCGAGTCACATGTTGAATTTGCCCCTCCCGCAATGCGCGTGCTGGCAAATTTGACGTTCCGTTGACGAGGCGTCGCTATGGTGAGATGGCGAATGGCGGATCACGAACTACCTGACGGGCACTCTTGCCGCCACCGCAATCATTCCCCAACGGCAGCTCGTCGTTGTAGTTTGTCCATACCTGCCTTAAGGATCGTGTCTGAATGGAACATCAGCGTGTCGAACCTTCGAATCCTCCCAGAAATTTCCAGCGTGCTGCCAGACGAACCACACGGCGCTGGACACATCCCCGGAGCCGAAGAGGTGCATTGCAGATTCGATCGAGGAGCCTGGCGCCCGACACCGACCCTGAACAACAGGTAGCGGGATTGTTTCCCACCATCCTCGTGGTTGCGGGCACTCGTCAGGACGCGCAAACACTGAGGCGGACACTGGCCCGGCGATTCGGCGCGGATTACCGTGTCGCAGCAACATATTCAGTCGAAGAGGCGATGGAAGCCCTGGCAACGATGAGGGGTCTCGGCGAGGAGGTTGCGCTCATCCTCGCGGAATTCCGTCTTGGTGAGATGACAGGTCTTGAGTTTCTCGAAGTGGCGCATGCTTCGGAACCGGGAGCGCGCCGAGGAGTGTTGACCACGGTCGGCGCGGACGGAGAATCCAGATCGATCCATCGAGCAATGGCGCTTGGTCAGCTCGACCTGTCGATCGCCAGACCGTGGTATTTGCCCGAGGAGTCGCTCTATCCTCAGATCAGCGATGCCCTCGCGACCTGGTGGCGTGATCATCGCAAGGGTTACGAACGGGTCAAGATTATCGGGCATCAGTGGGGACACCGCAGTTACCAGCTTCGTGATCTCGGCACGAGGAATGCCGTGCTATATGGTTTCTACCCAGTGGATTCCAAAGAGGGTCAACGACTGATTGAGCAGCACGGCATAGATGTCAGTCGGCTGCCCGTACTAATTCTCGAAGATTGTCGAGTGCTGGTGGATCCGACAATCGCGGAGATCGCCGAGGCGCTTGGGGTGTCGACTCAGACCCCGGCAGAGCCGGTCGATGTGACCATCGTCGGGGCTGGTCCAGCCGGGCTGGCTGCGGCTGTCTACGCCGCGTCAGAAGGCCTGAGCACGGTGGTGATCGAGCCGGTGGCGTTGGGAGGTCAAGCCGGTACAAGCTCGATGATCAGGAACTACCTTGGCTTTCCAGGCGGAATAAGTGGAAGAGATCTCGCACAGCGGGCGCACCAGCAGGCGCTCCACTTTGGCGCCCACTTTGTGCATACCCTGGCGGCCACCGAGTTACGTACGGAGGGTTCTATGCGGGTAGTTACGCTCGCTGACGGAAGTGAAATCCGAAGTCGCGCCGTCGTGCTCGCGACTGGTGTCGATTATAGGCGACTGGGCATTCCAGCCCTGGAGCGCCTGGTCGGCGCTGGCGTCTTTTATGGTGCCGCGACCGCGGAAAGGCGGGCGTTGGCGGGTGAAGAGGTATTCGTCGTCGTCGCGGGCAACTCAGCGGATCAGGCAGCGCTTCACCTCGCGACACACGCGGCCAAAGTTGTCATGCTTGTGCGCGGTGACTCGCTCGCGGAGAGCATGTCTGATTACCTGTTGGCCCAGATAGACGCCACCCCTAATATTGACGTCTGGTTGGGCACATCGTTGGTGGACGGGTTGGGAACGCATCGACTCAAAGCTCTGGTGCTGAATGATCGACTGTCCGGTGTAACCACGACCGAGCCAGCCAGCGCCCTCTTTGTCCTCATTGGTGCCGAACCGCGCACTGCGTGGCTGGAGGGTGTGATCTGCCGGGATGAGAATGGCTTCCTCCTGTCCTGTCGCGACCTCGCGCCGGCCTACGAACCGCTGATGTCCGAGTGGGTGCTAAGACGACCGCCATATCCTGGCGAAACGAGCATGCCCGGAGTGTTTGCAATTGGCGATGTGCGGCATGACTCAGTCAAGCGGGTGGCGTCCGCCGCGGGTGAGGGCTCGAT
>JACCZH010000095.1 GCA_013696045.1 Chloroflexia bacterium | reverse complement strand
GAGCCATGGAGGCGCTTGATCGGCTCGACGAGATCAGCCGAGATCTTCCTCCGATTGATGCAGTCAAGGTCGCTCGAGAGAGTCGAGAAGAACTCGAATGACGCTCGGATTTCGTCGTTCGATGGCTACAGGATCAGAAGGACGAGGACGAGTAGTGACCCGCATAGCTGGAGAACTTGAGTACGATGGCTATCAGACGTGGGACGGCGAGCCAGTCAGCCGGGAGCCGCCGCACGGCGCGGCGGTCGTCGTCTTTCGCCGGGTCGGCCCGGAGCCTGAGTTCCTGCTACTGCATCGCGGGCACGAAGGGCCCGATTACGAGGGCGACTGGGCCTGGGGCCCGCCATCCGGAGCGCGTTACCCTGGCGAGCCAATCGATGTCTGCGCCGTTCGGGAGTTGCTGGAGGAAACCGGGCTCGGGCTCCCGATACGCCGGGTAGAGCTGGACTCTCCCGACTGGTTCGTCTACATAGCGGAAGCGGGACCGGACGCGGAGGTGCTGCTGTCTCCCGAGCATGACCGTTTCATCTGGGGGGCGGTCGATGAACTCGCGAGATGTGTTGCGCCTGAGGAAGTGTGTAGGCAGTGTATCGCGGCAGCACGGTTCGTTTAACATCGGCGTGACTGGGCCCAGCTCAAATGCCATCAAGCTTTGGGAACGGTTCGGCGTAAGCCTTGTCGAGGGCTAGAGCTGCCTCATCATAGCTCACCTCAACGCCGGCTAGCCGTTGTGTGGAGATCAGGTCCTGAATGATGTCTTCGCGCTCTTCCGCTGACCTCGGTTTCTCGAAAAACACGTCCTCTTTCGCACTCGGATCGCCAGTATGGCATTCTCGGCCACGTCTGCTTTAGCCTTTCTCGCTAGACGCCGTGAAGTGTTGATGCTGGCGCGACTATAACAAAAAGGGCGACGCACCGCGTCGCCCTTGTGAGGTTACAGGAGTGTCCGAGCGTCCTAGTACTTTGGAATGCTCGGGTCCACGTCGTCGGCCCAGGCGTGGATGCCGCCGACGAGGTTCTTGAGCTTGCTGAACCCTGCTCCACGCAGCTGCTCCAGAGCACGGGCGCTGCGGACGCCGGTGCGGCAGTAGAGGATGATATCGTCGGCGCTGTTGAGCTCGCTCATGCGGGCCGGCACATCGCCGACCGGGATCAGCTTGGACTCCGGGATGAAGGCGATGTCGCGCTCGTGCGGCTCGCGCACGTCGATCAGCACCGGGTTCTTGCCGGCGGCGCGCAGCGCGGCCAGCTCGCTTGCCGAAATCTCCCACTCGGAGGTCAGCATCTCGTCCGCCTCCTTGTGGTCCGCGCCAAAACCACAGAACTCCATGTAGTCAATCAGCTCGGTGACGCTTGGATTGTCGCCACAGACCGGGCAGCGCGCGTCCTTGCGCAGCTTGAACTCGCGGAAGTTCATCGTCAGCGCGTCGAAGCGCAGCAGGCGGCCGATCAGTGGTTCGCCGATGCCGAGGATGAGCTTGATCGTCTCGGTGGCCTGGAGGGTTCCAACCGCGCCGGGCAGGATGCCGAGCACGCCGCCCTCGGCGCACGATGGAACCAGCCCTGGTGGCGGTGGCTCCGGGTAGAGGCACCGGTAGCATGGACCCTGCTGGGCGTCGAAGACCGAGACCTGACCCTCGAAGCGGAAGATCGAGCCGTAGACGTTCGGCTTGCCGAGCATCACACAGGCGTCGTTGACCAGATAGCGCGTCGGGAAGTTGTCGGTGCCGTCCACGATCACGTCGTAGGGCTCCAGTATTTCCAGCGCGTTCTCCGAGGTGAGCCGCACCTTGTGCTTGTTGATCTTGATGTGCGGGTTGAGATCGGCCAGGCGCTCGGCAGCGGCCTCCAGCTTCTCGACACCGATGTCTTCCGTGCCGTACATGACCTGGCGCTGGAGGTTGGTTACATCGACCACATCCGAGTCAACGATGCCGATGGTGCCGACGCCGGCCGCGGCCAGATAGAGGCCCAATGGCGAGCCCAGCCCACCGGCGCCGATCAGCAGCACCTTGGCGGCTTTGAGTTTCTCCTGACCGGCCAGCGCGACTTCCGGCATGATCAGATGCCGGCTGTAGCGCATGATCTCGTCAGTGCTGAGCTGAGCTTTGGCCGTCACTGGATCGGCGGTCGTCGCACCACCGGCGATGGACGGCACGATCGTCAGTTCGCTGCCCTCCTTGAGCGGCGTGTCCAGCCCGTCGAGGTAGCGGATATCTTCTTCCTCGAAATAGATGTTGACGAACGAGCGCAGGTTGCCCTCGTCGTTAAACAGGTGCTTGCCGAGGTCCGGATACTCTGCCGTCAACTGGCTCAGCGCTTGGCCGACGGTCTGGGCAGAGACGTCGTAGGTTGCCTGTCCGCCAGCGAACTGGCGCAAGGCTGTTGGTATCGCGATGATTGATTGTTTTATGTCGGTGCTCATTGGTTCTCCTCTTGTAAATGCTGGATCTCAATCTCCTCATACCCGCTGCGGTCATTCCGCAATTGCCAACCGGTGAGATCAACCGTTTTGCCGTCGGCAACACCGGCGATCAAATAACTGTAGAACGGCCAAGCATGCTCGCGGTCGAATTCCGAGGGCCGTGCTGGCGCGTCCGGGTGCGAGTGGTAAAAGCCAAGTAGATCCAGACCAGCCTGGCGCGCCTGTTTCTCGGCCTGCATGTACTGGCGATCCGTTATGAGGAATCGGCGGCGGCGTTCCTCGGAATCCCACTCGTTCGCAATCTCAATCAGCCGCTCAATAACCCGCTGTCCATCTACCTGCCGGCCAAGCATAATGCCACAGCACTCGTCAGGATACGTTGCCTCGGCGTGCCGGTCAATCGCAGCACGTTGGTCACTGGTCAGGACCACTGTGGAATGGGTCTCAATCTGTGTCATCGGCTACTTTCCAGGGACTGTCCGCGAGATAGCGATTGCCGCTGTCCGGCAGGATCGTGACAATGACACCCTGCTGAATCTCAGCCGCAATGTCGCGCGCCACAACCAGCGCAGCGGCGGCCGAGATGCCGACCAGGATACCCTCTTCCCGGTCGATGTGCCGGATCATTTCATAGGCCTGCTCGGTCTCGACCTCAACGTTGCTGTCGGCAAGTTGCTCGTCATAGATGCCAGGCACAATCGCCGTTGGCATGTGTTTCAGGCCCTCAAGTCCGTGCAGCGGCGAGTCTGGCTGCATAGCGACAATCTGGATCTCCGGGTTGTACTCCTTCAAGCGCCGGCCTACCCCGACCAGCGTGCCGCTGGTGCCCAGTCCGGCTACAAAGTGCGTGACCCGACCATCCGTCTGCTCCCAGATCTCCGGCGCGGTTGCGCGATAGTGAGCCTTCCAGTTCTCCGGGTTGTTGTACTGGTCCGGGTAGAAGTAGAGGTCTGGATTCTCGGCGTAGCGGCGGCGCGCCTCCCGGATTGCGCCGTCGGAGGACTCAGCCGGGTCGGTAAGAATCAGCTCCGCGCCATACTCGCGCAGAATGTTCTTGCGCTCCTCGCTGGCGCGGGCCGACATGCAGAGCATGACCCGATAGCCACGCTCCTGGCAGATCATGGCGTAGGCGATTCCGGTGTTACCCGAAGTGGCGTCGATCAGGATTTTGTCTTTGGTGAGCTTGCCGGTACGCTCGCCGTCCTCAATCATCGCCAGCGCGGCCCGGTCTTTCACTGATCCACCCGGATTGACCCACTCTGCCTTGCCGTAAACCTCGACACTCGTGCGCGGCTCAAGCGAGCGCAGGCGAATGAGCGGTGTGTTGCCAATCAACTCGCTGACACCGCGTTCGGCAACAGCGGTTCCGGTCACCATTAATGGTGTTTCTGTGCGTGTTTCAATAGACATCGGTGTTATCACCCCATAATGCAAGTGGAAGAACTGGACGGCAACGCATAGCACCCGGCATAACCGGCACTGGCTAACGTGGTTCCCCTGAGTTGTGAAATTGGGTTAGAGGGGAACGCCTTCAGGCGTTCAGACAGTGGATGGTGGAGAAGTTGTTGTCGGTTTCAAACGAAAGATGCGCAACCGGAATCTGCGGCCAGTTTGCGTCCAGCGCGCCGCCCCGTGGCACTTCGTAGATATGTGGATTGGCCTGCTTCGTAAGATTCATCATTTCCTCAATATAACTGTCCAGTGCGAGATCATACCGCCGGGTCGCCCCATCGACAAGTACTCACTCTGTCCTTATGCTATCAAACGCCGGGATACGGGTCTGTATTCCCGTTTTGGTCAGGCTATGAGAACGGCTTTAACCAGTCATCCCTTCGGCTGCGCTCAGAGCAGGCTCTGAGGAACGAAGGAGCTCTGGTTTAACGGCACGAAAGCCCGACCAGAGATCCTTCGTTCCTGAGTAGTGGACCACAGAAGAGGTGTCACTCTGGGCTGAGCGAATCCCTGTCACGTGTCATCTCGACCTTGTGGAGAGATCTTAGTTTCGCCCATGCTGCGGTTGTCTTGAGATCTCTCCACAAGGTCGAGATGACGGCCGGGAATGCCGTAGCGGTGACACATTCACGGTGGTCCACTTCTCAGGATGATTGACAAACTTTCGCTCGCTCTGGTGAACACGTTAGGTAGGTGAAACAATTGACCCATAAACCCATCCGCGGCGCGCTCATCGACGTCGATGGCGTGCTGCATATCGGTGATGTCCCCGTTCCAAGGGCGGCTGATGCGTTGAACGATCTGAGACGCCAGGGTATCCCGTTTCGACTGCTAACCAACACGACGATGCGCACTCGCGCCGCGCTCGGAAAACTCCTGCGTGACTTTGGTTGTGACGTCACGGATGATGAGATCATCACCGCGGCATCTGCGACTGCCACCTATATAAGGAAGCAGCATCCAGATTTGCCGTGTTATCTGCTCGTTTCTGGCAATGTTGTTGAGGAGTTCGATGCTATCGAGCTCACGAATGACCCGGACGCCGGATTAGTGGTAATTGGCGGAGCCGGGCGCGAGTTCAGTTACGACGCGCTTAACCACGCTTTTCGATTGTTGCTCAATGGCGCAACACTGCTTGCGATGCACAAAGATCTCTACTGGCGTATGGCAGACGGTCTCTCTCTGGATGCCGGAGCGTTTATCAGCGGACTGGAACAGGCCAGTGGTGCACAGGCGACGGTTGTCGGCAAACCGTCAAGAGCGTTCTTTGAGGTTGGTTTCGACAGCCTCGGCCTGCCTCCCAGCCAGGTTGTGATGGTCGGAGACTCGATCTTGCACGACGTCGTGCCGGCCATGGAGTTCGGCGCACGCGGGGTACTCCTCCGTACTGGTATTTTTAAGGAAGGCGATCTGGAAAAAGCCACGCCGGACGTGGTGCTCGATTCGTTTGTTGATGTGCCGGAGTACGTGCGTCGCTCGCATCAACAGTGATCCCGAAGGTCGTGGTCAACGTACGATTCAGCAGATGCGCGCACGACGAGTAACCACTGAGGACATAGCCAACATGGCAGCAACACGCGACACCGTCACGATCGTCGTCTACCGCATTACCGGCAGGCAGGGTCTGATCGACATCCCGCATCGCTACTGCGAAGAGTGTGACCTCACTGTGCGGCTGGTTCAAGGCGTTCTGGATGAGATAGGTGAATCGAACGTGCACCTGGATGTGAAACCCTGGCTGCTCTATTTCTGGAAACCAATTCTGCGCGGCGGCTGGCATGCGCCGATCCTGACGATAAACGGGCGGATCTTTAGTCAGGGGATCGTGCCAAACCGTACATCACTACGCAACGAGATTCAGTGGCTGCGCACAGGGGCAGGAGAGTCTGTCGAAACGCATATCGGTCATTATCCCAACGCTGAATGAAGAGGCGGTTATCGGTGCGGCGCTGGCCCAGTTCGGGGATCTGCCCGGCGACTGGGAAATCATTGTGGCTGACTCGGGTAGCATCGACGGGACGTTGGAGATTGCCCGGTCGTTCGCTGTGACGATCGTTGACGGTCCGCCGGGGCGCGGGGCAAGCATGAACGCTGGAGCCACCGTCGCGACCGGCGAAATATTGCTGTTTCTGCACGCTGACACCCATCTTCCGAAAACTGCGCATAGCTCGATCAGCCGGGCGTTCGATGACCCCTCTGTTGCCGTAACCGCTTTTCACCTTGCCATGGACGGTCGAGGCTGGCGCTACCGGTTTATTGAGATCGCCAGCAAAATTCGTATTCGCGTCCAGCGCACCTTTTTTGGTGACCAGGCAATAGCCGTCCGTCGCTGCGACTTCGACAGAATCGGCGGGTATTCGGAACCGGTGTTAATGGAGGATGTCGCCCTCTCCCACCGTCTGCGCCGCGAGGGGAAGTTGCGGACGCTGCCGGCTGAGGTGGTCACGTCCGCCCGGCGTTTTGAGCACAGTGGCTTCATTCGAACGGTCATCTTTATGTCGGGACTCCAGCTTGCCTATGCCCTTGGTGTGCCAACCAGAAGGCTCGCGAGATTGTACCGGCATGTACGATGAAAAGTGGTATCCCTGTGCCGTAGGACCGTTAAGACCGTTAAGACCGTTGGAAGGATTGAAGATTTCATGCTCGAGACCGACGTCAATGCTCCGGTCGATCAACTTACCTTCATTACAGAGGACGGAACAGAAACTACTCCGGAAGACTGGGGCGGCGAGACGGTGCTGCTGGTCTTTCTGCGCTGGCTTGGCTGAATACCCTGTCTGGATCATCTCGCGCAGTTGCGCGAGCGGCAAGCAGAGTTTGACCGGCGTGGCGTGCGCATCATTTCCGTGACGTTTGAATCCGAGACCAGGATACGTGAGTATCACGAGCAGGGGCGGCTCCCTTTCACAACGCTGCGAGACCCCAGGCGAGCCGGTTACAAACGTTTTGGAATCGAGCGACAGAGCGCTCGCAAAATCTATAGCCCGGGAACGATCTGGTACTACATCAAGCGGTTCTTGCAGGGCGAAATGCCGTCGGCCGCTCACGGAGATCTTTATCAGCTGGGCGGCGATGTCCTGCTGGATTCCGATGGCTCAGCTCTCTGGGTTTATCAAAGTCAGAATCCAGCCGATCGACCGTCGGTCGACGACGTCCTCAGGGAGATTGACCAGCACGCCTGACGGCGCGGTGTATGATCCTCGTCGATTACCGGATACTGGGGATGAGGGAGAATCATGATCGAGTTTGTCGTGCTGCGACACGGACAATCGGTTGCGGACATCGTTGGCCGGCATGAGGGCCGGGGAGATTTTCCGTTGACCGATCTGGGCCGCGAGCAAGCTGGCCTGGCGTCGGACTGGATCGCCGCGAATGTGCCGCCCGATGTCATCTTCTCAAGCCCCCTCGCACGGGCGGCTGAGACGGCCCAGATGCTAGCTGAGCGCCTGAAGCTGGATGTCTGCTTTGACGACGACTTGATGGAGTTTGACAACGGCCTGCAGGCCGGCTTGACGTTTGCCGAGGCGGACGAACGTTTTCCGGTTCCAGAGGGTGGTTACAAGCCGCACGAAAGGGTGCCTGGCGGGGAGTCTGAGATCGCGTTTCAGGCACGGGCCGAGCTGGTCTGGTCGGGACTTATGAGCACGGCCGTTCCGGGCCAGCGCATCGCGATTGTTGCCCATGGCGGCATTATTACCCGGCTCTTCCGCTGCTTCCTCCAGCTTCCAATGAGCACTCAGGTGAGGGCGGGCACGGGCGACACTGGCATCCACCTCTGGCGGGTTTTCGACGACAACCGCTATGTCGTGTTCATGAACCGCGCCGACCATTTAGCCGGTCTCGGGCAGGACGCATGACGCTCGACCAGCGACAGGTTCCCTATTTTGACGCCTGGCTGGCGTATCGCACGTCCGGGATCGTGGCCTATTCAACGCCGGGCCATAAGCGTGGCCGTGGTGCTCCGCGTGAGTTCATTGACGCGGTCGGTACTGGTTTCCTCGGTTTGGATATCCCGCACGGTGGTGGCGTTGACGACACCCACCTCTCGGGCGGCTATCTTGAACAGGCCGAGAGACTGGCGGCGGATGCCTGGGGCGCGGACCATGCGACCTTCCTCGTGAACGGCAGCACGACCGGTAACCAGGCTTTTCTGCTGGCCACGTGCCAGCCGGGTGACGAGGTGATCGTTGCCCGCAATCTGCACAAGTCGCTGCTGGCCGGGCTGATTCTCAGCGGTGCTACGC
>JACCZH010000082.1 GCA_013696045.1 Chloroflexia bacterium | reverse complement strand
CAGCGTTTGCGGAAATACTCGGGTCGCCCGATTCTATCTCGATCAGAACCCGTTCAGATATGCTACGGTTGGCTGAACACCGCATCCAACGAACGCGCCCTAACCTGGTGATAATCTGCCCATCACGAGGACGTTGCACAATCGAGTCAGATGAGAAGCACGCCGAATTTCCGGGAGGCGTAGGCTGTGACAGAGACGAACGCAAAACATGAATCCCTGCCCCAGAACGTCGGGATAGCTGGCTTTTGGGAAACAATCCGCAATGCTCCGAGCGTGGCGTTGCTGCTTGATTACGATGGCACACTTGCCCCATTTCACGTCAACCGGCTACAGGCTGTGCCGTTGGATGGCATCGTTGATGCCTTGCAGGGAATTGGCAGGCACACGGACACATTGGTGGCTCTTGTTTCCGGGCGGCCGATTGCCGAGATCCTGTCTCTCATGCCTGATCCGGGTGTCACAATCATCGGAACGCATGGCTTCGAGATCCGGCCTCCTGGTGAAGAGATCAAGGTGATGCTTGTCGACGAGGCGCAGCAAAACCTTCTGGATCGCGCCGAGCTGGATGCTGAGAAGCTCATCAGCAAGCAACGGACGGAGCGCAAGATCGCGACCGTAGCCGCTCACTTCCGAGGGCTGGACCGGCTCGACGCGCGCGAGTACGAGAGTGCGCTTACTAAGCGCTGGCTAAGTTATGCTGATCTGTCCATGGTCGAAGTGCGTCAGTTCAACGGCGGTCTCGAGATGCGAGCGCTCGGCCGGCACAAAGGCATTGCTGTCGCCGAGTATCTGGCAACCTGCCCTCCGAATACGCTGGCTGTGTATCTCGGCGATGATGACACCGACGAAGATGCCTTCAAGGCCCTTCGCGAAGTTGGGGGCTATGGAATCCGGGTTGGAGAGCCGAGCCAAACGACTGCTGCACAGGGTTCCTTGTCGTCATGTGACGACGTGCTTCGATTTCTTCAGAAGTGGATTAAGGAACGTACAAACCAGTGAAGACGCTCAACAGGAACGGAACAGATACCGGCCAGCTCGTCGTAGTGTCGAACCGGTTGCCAATTGTCATCTCGCGCAAATCAGGCGGGCAATGGGACATCAAGGCTGGATCGGGTGGCCTCGTCACGTCACTAGAACACGTCCTCCGCGAGCGCGAAGGCAAATGGATTGGCTGGCTGGGGGCCAGCGGTAACCTGGACGGCGTCGAGCCGGCGCTGGAATCGGCCTCCGAGGGCGCTGGCTACCAACTGGAATCGGTGCCGCTGACCGCGCGCGAGGTTGACAAGTATTATTTTGGTTTCTCCAACGAGATCATCTGGCCACTCTTCCACGACATGGTGTCGCGATGCAACTTTGACCCCTCCTATTGGAAAACCTACCAGGATGTCAACAAGCGTTTCGCCGGGGCAATCTCCGATCATTCGGAACCGGACAGCTTCATCTGGGTCCAGGATTACCATCTTATGCTCGTTGCCGAGTATTTGCGATTAGCCGGCGACACGCGCAAATTAGGCTATTTTCTGCATATACCCTTTCCACCGCTCGATATCTTCGTCAAGCTGCCGTGGAGATTCCAGATTCTGCGCGCGCTTTTGAACTTCGATACCCTCGGCTTCCAGACACTTCGTGATACCCGCAACTTCATAGGCTGTGTCAGGCACATGATCAAGGGCACCCGCATCACGCGCCGAGAGGATAGTTATGTCATCGACGTGTTAGGCCGCGAGGTATCGGTCGGCTCGTTCCCGATCGGAATTGACTTCACGGGGTTCGATGCCCGCGCACGGTCCGACGACGCTCTACGCGTCACCAGGATGTTGCGGGAGAAGATGCCCGACCGTCAGTTAATCCTTGGAATTGACCGGCTCGACTACACCAAGGGCATACCGGAACGGCTGCATGCCTTCCAGAACGCCATGCGGCGCTATCCGGAGCTCATTGGCAATGTCTCGCTCATACAGATCGTGGTCCCAAGCCGCGAAGATGTGCCCGAATACAAAACCATGAAGGAAAACGTTGAACGGCTAGTGAGTGAGATCAACGGCGAGTTCACTCGCCCGGGCTGGGTGCCGGTCCACTATTTGTTCCGCTCGTTATCTGATACCGAGCTCGTTGCCTACTACCGCGCGTCGGATATCAGCCTCGTCACGCCGCTAAAAGATGGCATGAATCTGATCGCGAAGGAGTTTTGCGCATCAAACGTTGATGAGAATGGCGTGCTGATTCTGAGCGAGTTCGCTGGCAGCGCCTCACAACTGCGACGCGGTGCACTGCTCATTAACCCTCACGACGTGCTTGGAACCGCGGACGCCATTTATCGCGCCTATGTGATGGGCGATGCAGAGCGGCGCACCCGCATCCGCCAGCTGCGCCGAACTGTTGAGCGTTCCGATGTCTTCTGGTGGACGGATTCGTTCCTGAGGCTGGCGATGGAGCATGAGTACCGGGTGCTACCGTCGCAAGATTACTTTGTGCCTTCAGCTGATGTGCATGACAACGCGCCGAGCAGCGTTGTTGTGTTTTCAGACGAAGCGGTCAATGGCATGCGCGACGAATACACATAACGTCATGTCGCCCGTTATGCCTGCGTCCGTTGCATGAGCAGCAGAATCTCGTCTCTGGTGGGCAGTGATGGCTGTGCGCCAGGCCGGCCGACGCTGCACGATCCAGCCGCCACCCCCGCCTGTGTGGCTTCCTCCAGGGTGGATCCGTCTG
>JACCZH010000065.1 GCA_013696045.1 Chloroflexia bacterium | reverse complement strand
GCCCATGAAAGCACGAGGAAGGCCACCTGCGCGGTCGGCAGGCTTCGACCGGTCTCACAATGGGTGTGTCGTCTCAACCCAAACAGCACCTCTGGTGCCGAGCCTCGTGCATGGAGTGACGGCATCTGAACTGAGGGCTACAGGAAACCCCGTCTCCGTAGCACCAGTCACGAATTATGCGGCCCGTAGTGCATGTATCGTACGGTTGGTGTTTATGTGTCATCTCGACCTTGTGGAAGCGCTCCAAGCAAGTTATTTGCGAAGACGGTTCGGACGGAACGCAGGAGGTTGGATGGATACACGCGCCAAATGCATCGTGAGGGAGTTGTGCTTGAGGACACAATCGGAGTGGTTTCCCTTATGCTTGATACTCCCATGTCATCGCGATAAAAAGTACTGTACGAGCCGCGTGTGCGCCTGTCGACACGTTGCCGCAGCCAGACTGACAAAGAAATGCCGGCTCCAGTTGCACTGGGAGCCGGCTTTGAAATAGACGATGCATAGGTAGGCGGAATCGTTCCCAGACCGGCGCGACGCTGGTTATCCCGATTGGCTACGGAGCAGTCGGTTCGGGGTGGCCGTCGTGCGAATCATCCTCGTCGGCCGGCATACTTCCCAGATCAAGCGCGACAGGTCGATCAGCGCCCGGGAACGTCAGCAGAACACTGGTTGCCGTGTCCGGAGCTTGAAACACGAGCTCGCCAGTGACGCTGCTTCCCGAGGGAATCGCCTCCCCAACGAATGTGTGCCGGTGAGGTCCAGATGGTTCCATGCCGTCCGCGGTGACCTGGAATTCGTCCGGTGAGTAGTGAAGTCCACTTTTCGCCTCGCCGACCAAGGTGAGGCCGACGGCGAACCGTCGGAATCCTTCGGGTGGCATGTCCATTCCTGACGCTGACATATTCATGCCCGACGCGGCGAAGTTACTCATTTGCATGGGCACCATGCTCTCGGGGATGACGCGGTCCACGCGGAGCAGTCCGCCGGGTATCTCCACCGTCTCACCAAGAGCGGCGGCAGCAACTGGATGTTCTTCGTGATGCTCGTCTCCCGGGGTTTGAAGTCCCCAGAGACCCGCCACCAGGACGCCAACGGAGGCCAGCGCGAGCAGAGCGATCGCCACGAAGTGTCGTGCCGGACGCACATGAGTGTGGATGTGTTTGCGACTGGCACGTCTCGCGGAGGTTCTTGCCATTGGGTCACCTCTATGTTCCGGGCGGGAGGATGTTGTTTCGTGTTTCTATTGAGTGTAGAAAACCTGCCGTCACAGTACATGGGGACATCTTCCCGAATCAGGTGGAGATTCTTTCAGGGTGCCCCGGCGCACGTGTGGGATATTACTCCCAACGATGTCCACTACATGCGACACGAAACGACCCTAACCTAATTTCTCCAGTTCCGGCCCGTCGATCAACGGGACGACGCTGGTGACCCAGCCCGCTAATCCGAGAAGTTCGCGATCGGCCCCGCGGCGGCCAATCAGCTGCGTCGCCAGCGGCAGCCCCTCGGAGCTCAATCCCGTTGGCAACGATAGTGCCGGCGTGCCGAGTAGCGTCGCCGGCACCTGGAAGCGGCGATCTCCCGTCTCTGCACGGTCACACGCCTGCGTCGACACCGTCGGCAAAAGCAACGCGTCAAAGCCGCGCAGAAAGCGGTCGAAGACGCCAGAGAGTGTCCGCCGGTGCCGCTGTGCTTGCACCAGATAGCCGGCGGGAATCAACGTTCCCGCCTCGACGCCGGTGCGGATGCGCGGGCCGTAGTGCTCGCTGTACCGGCCCAGGTTCGCGCTATGCGCCGCCGCCATCTCAGCCGCGAAAATGACCTGGTGAATGGCAAAGACATGCTCAAACGACTCAGGCATGGTCGTCTCGACCACTATTGCCCCGGCGCCTTCCAGAGATTCGGCAACATGCTGGATGTGTGACGCAACATCCGGCGACGACATCTCAAGGAACTCAGTGAGCAAGGCGATTTTCGGCCGGCCCGGCGAGGTGATAGCGGGTTCGTCGCGGGCTGTAACCAGCGCGTCGTAGACCAATGCCACGTCAGCAACGGTTGCCCCATACAGACCGAGATGATCGAGCGACCAGCAGAGAGGGATCACGCCCTCCAGTGAAAACCAGCCGAACGTCGGCTTAAAGCCTACGGCGCCATTGAACGCGGCCGGCCGCAACATGGAGCCGGCCGTCTGGCTGCCGAGCGCAATCGCCGCCATGCCCGCCGGCACGGCTGCGCCCGATCCAGCGCTGGAACCTGACGGACTCTTGCTGAGGTTCCAGGGATTCTTCGTCGGAGCCGGGTCGCCAACCGCGAATTGGGTGGTGTGCGTCTTTCCAAGTATCAATGCGCCCAGCGATCGCAGGCTCGCCACAATCGCCGCGTCCCGGTCGGCAATATGGTCTCGATACGGCTCGAACCCGGCAATCGTTGGCAGGCCGGCCACGTCGATGATGTCCTTGACACCGACCGGTACGCCATGCAGCGGCATACGCGCACCACGTTCCGCCTGCAGATCGAGCCACCTTGCCTGAGCGCGGACCATGTCCGGTTCGACAGTCGCAAATGCCTGGATTACAGGATCATACTCGGCAATGCGCTGCAAGAATGCATCAGCGACGTCTGTTGGCTTCAGCTCGCTGTTGTGAATACCCTGGACGATCTGGGTCGCCCGCCACCCCGTTGGCACCGTCATCAGCTTCGCTCACTCAGAATACCGCTGCTGTCAGGAGCGGGACCGGTCAGGTCTAGTGGCCGGCGAATGACCTCCGCCAGCATAGTGGACAAGTGCTCAATCTGGCTGGCTAGCTCTTGTGTTCGCTGCGCTCCATACACCAGATCCGACTGATTCCTGAGCACCGCTTTAATTTCCGCCTGCGTGGTAGTGGGATCAAGTTTCATGGATTACGCCTTGCGACTGGAACGAACAAGACCAAAGGTACGATGTGACTGTCAGTCTAAGCCGGAAACGCACGGCGATCAACCGCCCGCATCGCTGCTCAATGCCAAAGACCGCCTGCAGGTGACGCCATACAAGGTGTTCGCGAATACCCCTTTCAACATCACAACTCCCCGGCCGCGCGAGGGATGATTGACAGCGCTCAGAGCCGACTCCGGGACCAGCAATCCGGCCTAACCAAGGTGCGGCGAACGCAGACTGCCCCGTCTGTTCAACGCCCGAATCGCGCACCGCCGCGACGGCGATAGCCAACCGCGCATATTCCGTCTCGACAAGCCCTTCGAAACAGGGCTAAGATGTACTGAACCAAGGAGATTAACGAAGAGGAGAAGCGTGTGGCACAGCGGTACGACGCCGTCATCATTGGGGCCGGCCACAATGGGCTGGTTGCCGCGAACTATCTGGCGCGGGCCGGTTTTGACGTTTGCGTCCTGGAGCGTTACCATGCGGTCGGCGGAGCGGCGATCTCGGAGGAGATCGCGCCCGGGTTTGTCGCCTCCACAGGATCTTACGTGCTATCGCTCGCTCCGCAGAAAATCCTGAACGATCTCGATGTCTGGGAACATGGACTGGAGCTGTTAGAACGCAATCCACGCTCGTTCATGCCGTTCCCTGACGGCCGCTTTCTCGTGTCATGGAATGACCATCAGTCGTACTTGCAGGAGATCGCGAAGTTCTCCAGCAAGGACGCCAAAAACTACGAGCGCTACGACCGGGACGTTGAGCGCGCGTCTGAGATCATGGACAAGTACATCCTGCGCCGGCCGCCCTCCTGGTCGGAGTTCGCCGCGGAGTTCGACCAGCCCGGCGACGCTCAGATCTTCAAGCTGTTCATCCTGGGATCTTCCGCCGACATCGCCGAATACTACTTCGAGAGTCCTGAAATTCAGGCAACGGTAGCGGTTTCCGGGCTAATCGGCACGTTTCGTGGTCCTCGCGATCCTGGCACCGGCTACGTGAAGCTCTACCACTCCATGGGCATGTCAACCGGGCATCGTGGACGCTGGGCGTATGTCCGTGGCGCAATGGGCAGCGTGTCGAACGCGTTCGCGAGCGCCGCCCGGGTGCATGGAGTCGATATCCGCACCACAGCTGAGGTAGACCACATCCTCGTCGAGGACGGCCGAGCGCAGGGAGTGGTAACGGCTGAGGGTGAGGAGATCTACGCCAAGACCGTTCTCTCCAATGCCGACCCAAAGCGCACCTACCTGAAGCTTGTCGACGGCCATCATCTGCCGACCGATTTTGTGCGTGACATCAACGCCATTCAGATCGCTTCGCCGGTCATGAAGATTAATCTGGCGATGGAGGAGCTGCCGCACTTCACCGCACTAGAGGGCGAAGGCGCGGGGACTGCCTGGGGCCACACCGGCGGATTGATGATCGGCCCCAGCATCGAGTACCTTCAGCACGCCTACGAGGATGCCCGCAACGGCCGTCCATCCGATTACCCGTTCATGAACATCCATTCCCAGTCTGCTGTCGATGCCACCGTTGCCCCACCCGGCAAGCACACCCTCTCCATCTTCGCCCAGTACTTCCCTTACGAGCTGGCGGACGGAACCTGGGACGAACGGCGCGACGAGATCGCGACCCACACGTTGAAGCGTTTCGCGGAGTATGCGCCAAACGTGATGGACGCGGTTATCGAGATGCAAGTGCTGGGTCCACC
The DNA here is from genome assembly GCA_013696045.1 of Chloroflexia bacterium. Classification (GTDB taxonomy): domain Bacteria; phylum Chloroflexota; class Chloroflexia; order Thermomicrobiales; family CFX8; genus JACCZH01. Next base: position 1,059 of record JACCZH010000065.1, on the reverse strand, counting down.
GGACATCGAGGCGCGTTTCGGCCTGACGGGAGGGCACATCTTTCAGGGTGAGCTCGTGCCCGAGCAAGCCTTCGACCTTCGTCCCGTTCCCGGCTCAACGACGTACGAGGGACCGATTCAGGGCTTATACCTCTGCGGCAGCTGCGCATGGCCGGGAGGCTGCGTGATGGGTGCACCGGGACACAACGCCGCCCACGAAGCCATCGAGAATCTGCGCAGTGGCCGGCACAACTAGCGACTGGGCACGGAGGCCGGCTTGGACTTTAGCCGGCGCTGTGTCACGGGCGCCTCACCGCCAGCAATTGATGTCGGAATGCTGTCTGGAGAGACGCGGCGTAGTAGCAGTAGCCCTATCGGAAGGCCAAAGAAGATTATACGGGCGGTAATTTCGACCGCGGCGTTGTTCTCGGTGAACCATGGGAACAGCAGCGGCGCGAAGATGTAGAGGTTCACAATCCAAAGCAAGAATCCCATACCGGCGGCAGCGGCCAAGAGCGCCAAACGGCTGCCTCGTAGAACGGACGCAATACCAACGACAAACCCAAAGGCTGCCCCATACATGCCGGCCAGCAGAGAGTGGACGAGCATGCCTACAGCAACAACCAGCGCTAGCGAATAGCCGGGGAGCAAAGACTGCTCGCCCAGGGCCATAGCGCCGATGTTGCGCACCGGCAGAAGCGCGCTTCCACCCAGCAGCAAGGCCATCACGACCTTGAACGCGACAAAGCTTAGGCCCGCCAGGACGCCTGTTCCCGCTCCGGCAATAATCCACGCGCGTTGCTCCGCTAGTCTATGTGCCATAGACATCCGCTACCTACTCTCATGATGTGTGATTGGCCTTTGGTGGCTCGTCTGTTGCTGTTGGTACGGACGCCGGAGCCGTTCGGATGGATGCACGTCGATTCTTCAGGCGCCCGGACGTTACTCGCAAACTCGGCGGCCGCCATTCATCGGACGCCGACCATGAAGGCGACGCCACACAGCAGCTCGATAGATACCATGTCAAATGCCCAGGCTGTCGGGATGAGGAACAACAACATAGTCCGAGCGACATCTGCC
>JACCZH010000058.1 GCA_013696045.1 Chloroflexia bacterium | reverse complement strand
CCCCGGCCACAATGGTTCCGGGACGGTGAAGCCGAGGTCACCTTGCCAACTGTTGCGGGCGACGACATCGTGAACGGGTTGGCGGGGGCCGACGCCCCATTTGCCGGTTGGGTAACCCATGGGGATGACACCGTGCATGAACCAGCCGGCGTCCTGGGGGACGCCAAGCAGGTTAAACACCTCGTCCGCGGAGTAGGATTGCAGGACACCGGTCAGGGTTGATCCAATGCCTTCGGCGCGGGCCGCCAGCATGGCGCTCCAGAGCGCCGGGTAGATGCCGCTGCCGTCGCGGTTGCGGCTAAATCCGATTAGCAGTAGCGGGACGTCCTGAAAATGCTGGGCCAGGTGATTACCCGACCGTGCGGCTCGACCGTGGGGCGAGTCCGATTGCAGCAGGTCGTCGAGGCTGACACCCATCTCGTCAAAGAGCCGCGCCCATGCTTGGAGATAAAGCTGCGCGAGCTCCGCCTTGATCTCTACGTCATCGACCAGCAGGAACCGCCAGGCTTCGCCGATGTGAGGGGCGTGAATGGCAGCGTCCAGGATGCGAGCCTGCACGTCGTACGGAATCGGGTCTGGTTTCAGCCGCCGCATCGCGCGGGTGGTATACAGCGCTTCGTGGATATCCATGGTGGCCTCTCGTGTTCATCGCCTGGACTTACAGCGTAAGTTGATTGTACACTTACGCTGTAAGTTTGTCAAGGATGGATGTGGTTGGCCTCTCCTACCGGCCCGCACTCGATCCTATACTGAAAACAGCAGTAGAAAGATTGCCGATGACCAGCCAAACCGGAACGACATCCGCGTCTCGCGCACCCCTGAACAGGGAACGGGTGCTACTCACTGCGATCGAGCTGGCTGATACAGGCGGCATCGAAGCGCTCACCATGCGCAAGCTTGGTCAGGAGCTTGGGGTTGAGGCGATGTCGTTGTACAACCATGTCGCCAACAAGGACGATATCCTGAACGGTATCTTCGAAATGGCCAGCAGTGAGATTGACATGGCATCCACTGATACCAACTGGAAGGCAGCCATCCACGCCAGTGCGATCTCCGCATACAGGACATTTCGCCGTCATCAGTGGGCGCACAGCCTGATGATGTCTTCCTCCGTGGTCAGTCCGTCACGTATGTGCTGGATGGAGGCAGTGCTTAGATCACTGCGAGAAGCGGGCTTTACCGAAGGGATGACCTGTCACGCGTATCACGCACTTGATAGCCACATCACCGGGTTCACGCTCTGGCAGGCGAGCTTTCCGGCGGCCGAGGATCTCAAAGTTCTTGCGACAAATGTCCTGCGTGATCTCCCAGTTGACGAGTACCCGTACGTTGCCGAGCACATTCAGCACCATCTCATCGAAACCGGCCCAGGAGAAAAGAGCGAGTTCGAATTCGGACTTGACCTGATCCTCGACGGTCTCGAAAGGATTCTGAATACGTCCTGATACGAAGTTGATGGGATGATGCGGCACGAGTCGAGTCAAGGACTCAAGCGAGAGCCGGCGCGGTTGCGCCGGCTCTTGGCGTGGGTTCAGGTTGACCAGAGATTACTACTGGCCGGCAACCTCAAGAGTGGCTTGAGCGTCTCTCTGCCGCGCGCGATTTGTGACCTCGGCGTAGTCCCAGAGGCCCATGGCCGGGATCGTGACACCGAGCGTGGTCAGGATCGTGCAGATCTGGGAGCGGTGATCGCTGCCGTGATGGATCACCTGCGCCAGCACCACGCCGGCTGGCACGTCACGGACGTTTCCATCGTTCCAGTTGTACGCGAAGGTGCGTTCAGCGTCGAAGGGCATTTCGAGGAATCGATCCCAGCGGGCAGCGAGGTCGTCGTTCCGTCGCATGAGCTCATCGATATCCGGCGCATCGTCAGCAATCTGAAGCCATTGCGGTTCGTCGCCCGTGAGGCGCCAGTAGTATCCTGCCTCAGAACGTATGAGGTGTCTGAACGTCGCGATGATGCTTCCATGGGTTCCTGTTGCGGTTGTTTGTAACTGCGGCTCCGTCAGGTCCTGGCACATCGTGAGCAGTTCACGGCTTGCCCATGTGTTATGTCGCAGGGAGTCGATCAATCCATCGTTCATGTGTCATCCTCACAAATTTGAGCATTACCCGGCTGAAGTCGTCCGGGCAGGCAGGCTAACGGGCTCCAACGTCTGGAACGGGCAACGCAGAATGCGGCCGATCCTCAGTTGAAGCCGGACGTGATTGCGCTATGCAATCCTGGTCTAGAGCTTCGGCGGTTGTATCGGATCGTTCAGATCCGCGCCCTTGTTAGCCACTCGACGTCCCCTGTCCTGGTCCGTTGCCTGCTTTGTGAGCCATGCCTTGGAGCGTGATTCTAGCAGTTGGCAAGCTCATTAGCCCAGCATTGAGAAACCGCGCCGGCTTTTGTCGAATTCTGATTGCTCCGCTCGACTACTTGATAGGAACAGCGCGAGCGTGCCCGGGGAGGAGGATTGGCGTTACCGGAGTACGGATGAACATATAGGAACTGATCGATCGATTCACGAACAAGGAGACTTCCATGGCCCATGTC
>JACCZH010000040.1 GCA_013696045.1 Chloroflexia bacterium | reverse complement strand
CGTCTCGCGATCCAACGGTAAAGAGAAGGTCTATGTCGTCCGGCGAGGTTCTATTCATTCTGGCGTTTATCGTCTTGCCGACCGCGGTGCTGGTCAGCAGCGCCTGGGCAATCCTGTTCGTGCGCCGCAGGCCAGACCGGGTCGTGGAACAACAGGTTGAAGATCCACAGTGGAAAGACATCTCGACAGCCGACGATCACACCGTGATTCAGGATACCGCGGTCCTCAACACGGCCGCCACCGGGGAAGAAGAACCGGCTCCGGCCACAATCGAGAATGACGAGACGGACCAGCGCCACGACGATACCGAGACGATCGAAGAGGAGCCCTCCGAAGAGCCGCTTGTCATCGCTCCAGTCGCTATGCCTGAGCCCGAGCTTGAGCCCGTGCCAGACGAAGAGTCCAGAGACGATACTGTGGTCCAGGCCACCGACGATCTCGATGCCGTTGTGGCCGAGGTCAGAGCGAGTGAGGTCGAAGAGCAACCCGTAGTCGGTCCGGAACCTGAGGTCGAGCTCGAGCCTGAAACATTGGTCTACGATACAACTGAGCTGCCGGTCATAGAGCGGCCTGAACCTCGTCCCGTTGAACCAGAACCCCAACCGGTATTACTTCCTGAATTGCTTGAAGAACCCCAGGAGCCTGAGCCCGAAGAAGAATCCGGCTCACGCTGGAAGAGAAGAAAACGTCCGGGACAGCTGCGTCCGGCTGACCCGGACGCCAGCCGGCAACGCGGCCGCATTCGCGATTCCCAGCGCCAGGTGCCACAGCTCGGCCGCTCTTCCCGCCGTCGCGAAGGCAGCCAGCGCGATGCGTCTCAGAATCCGGAAAAGAGTGGCGACACGACGTAGAGCAGATTGCAAACGACCTGATTGCCAGCTCGAACGGAGCGCGTACTCTTTCATAAATCCGTCTTACAATAATTCGGCAATCAACGCGGCGGCACGGCCCGCGCCGCCGGGCGGGAGTGGGCGATAGCCGCTTGTGTCAGACCCAAATAGTGACAGCATCTCGGCCGCGAGGCTCGCGGTTGTCGCTGCCTGAAAATCAAGTCTCCGGCCAGCGTGGTAACGATCCAACCGGTGCGCCACGTGATAGACCTGCTCGCAATGATCCTTGAGCGGAAAGTAAATGAACGGTCGTCGGTTTACAGTCAGCTCCATCGTCGTGCTCAATCCACCCTGCACAACGGCCAGGTCGGCGGCAGCCAGATGCTCGTAAAGATTGTGGACATAGCCAGTGACTTCCATGCCATCCTGCCGCGCAAGCCTCTCCGGATCTATGCGTGGGCCGGCGACAACGACGCACCGGGCCCCGGGAATCTCGCGCTGAACGAGCGGCCAGGCATCGATCGCCTTATTCAACAGTGGGCGACCGGCGGTGGTGCCGCCAACGGCGTACATGATGAGAGGCAGATCGGGATCGTATCCCAGACGAGCGCGCAAAGCCGACGTGTCTGCGTAGTCATCCGGGTCGAACGGAGTCACATAGCCGACCGCCGTAAAATGCTCTGGCGCCCACTCAGGAATGAACGGCAGGTCGGGTCCGAATCGCTCTGGAACCAGATCGTCAAAATCACCAATGTACAGAGCGCGATCGCGAACCCGGCTGTAGCGCGTCACCTGTTTAATCATCTCGGCGTTATAGTCGGCCGTGAGAATCGCTTCCCGTGAATCGGGCGATTGGTCCATGGGCAGCCAACCGAGGAAGTCGGTCATGAAGACATACGGCGCCGTCTTAAGCTCGGGGTTCTCATGCAGATAGTGGTCAACTTCCCAAGCCTCGTCACCGATCCAGAGATCGTAGGGTGTTGCCCGCACGACATCCAGAAAGATCATGAAGTTGGCCAGCAGAATCTCGTCCATCTCGCGGAAGGCATGGAAGCAATGCAGCCTATGCTCGCCGGCTTCCTCTTCCCAATGGGCCGATTCACTGGCTAGCAAGGGGCTCATCGGGTGAACCCGCTCACCAGCCTGTTCCAGCACGCGTGTCACCGGTGGTTGAGCTAGCCAGTCGATTTCCAGGTCGGGAACCAGTCGGCGCAGCTCGCGGGCAATTGCCAAGTCGCGTTGAACATGCCCTAGACCTATCGGGCTGGAAATGAAGAGTGCCCTCGGTCCCCGGCGTGCCTGCGCTCGTTGCCACGTCTGACGTTGGGGACGGGAACTGCCCAGAAAGTGGGAGATCGCCTCGTTCACTCGGACCGGGTCGTGCCCGTGCGGAGCATGGCCAGAATCTTCCATCTGGAGCATCTGGAAATCCGGCCGCAGCTCGACCAACCGCCGGGCAACCGCGAAGTCGGCGATGCGGTCGTCGGTCCCGTGGATAAGCAGCACTGGGCATTGCACCTGCATGGCCGCGTCCTCAATGGACGCTATGGCCGGCATCAGGTCGGCGTTGATCACCGTGCTGATCAGAATCTCCGGTGTCGTCTCTTGCGCCCAGGAGATGAAGTCATCGATCAGCTTGGTGGAGTGTGGCTCGCTACACACCTGATGGAAGAAGAAGTCAAGCCAACCCTGGAAATCGGCGCGCCAGTAGTGCGCGTTGCGCTTCTGCCAGCCCTCGTACGTATCGCGTTCCTCCCAGAACGAGGAATCTTCGGCATACGCCCAACCGGGCCGAACAGTGCCGATCAGGACGGCACGTTCCACCCGCTCGGGATAACAGGCAGCCATCCACAAACCAAATGCACCACCCAGCGAGAGCCCCATAACCGCGGCCTGTTGGATACCGAGATGGTCAAGGAGGCCGATACCGTATCTCACAACCCGGT
>JACCZH010000030.1 GCA_013696045.1 Chloroflexia bacterium | reverse complement strand
CTCGCAGCCTCGAAGAGGGCCGCCTCATCATCCCGGAGAAGATTGAGACGGTCGCCGACGGTTTGGCTGCCCCGTTTGCAGGCGAGGTCAGCCAGGCGATCATCGACCATCTGGTCGATGATATGGTGCTGGTGAGCGACGACGAGATCGTGGCGGCGATGCGGCTGATCATCGAACGCTGCAAGATCCTGGTCGAGCCGGCGGGGGCCGCATCGATCGCCGCGTTGATGAGCGGCAGGGTGGCCGCGCCGGTCGGTTCGCGCACCGTCGCCGTGCTCAGCGGCGGCAACGTCGACCTCGCCAAGCTGACGAGGCTTCTCGCATGACCGGCAGCCACTCCCCGGAACAGGAAGCGCGGAGGGAAGGTGCCGAGGAGACATGTCGGCGCTTCAGGATGCGCCCGGCGAGAGCATGCGTCCCACCTCCACATGTTCCCTCATGACGATTTCGGGCTGCAGCCGTGACCGGACGATACGGTCCGGACGGCGAGATACCGCCTCATGTCATGTCGAGCCCTCCATGAGCGTATCGAGTCTCTGAGGGTCAAAACCGACCAATTCCGGACTGATATCGAGGTGGTAGCCTCGCTTGTAGCATGCAGCATACTCGTCCACTCGATGTTCGTTTCCGTGCGTGTGATCATGAATATTCCGCACGAAATGGTTCATCGGGGGTTGCGGCCGGTGAGATAGCCACACACGGTGCTTTTGAAAGACAAGTTCGAGTCCATCACAAACGAAATCCCATCCCAGACCGTAGTACCAGTTATCCGGCATCTCGTCATGATTGCCTCTGACCAGAATCTTCTTTTTGGCGGGCGTCAAGGTTAATTGGCGATTGATCGAGTCTACATTCCCGATGCAGATGTCGCCAAGATGGATCAATATGTCGGCTTCAGGAATTGTATACAGACCGCTCCACAGGTTTCCCTGCCAGTCACCGAAACGGCCTCTCGATTCTCTCATCCTCGCATGATTGAAATGCGTGTCGGATACAAGCCAGTAGTTCATCTTCAATCCCGAGAGCCTGTTGTGAGCCAGGCTCATCCTCGCATGTCCGACGTCTCCGATGTCACCGCGTACACGAATGCACCTGTTGACCTGAGTTCCTCATTTCGGCACAAGTATGCCCTCGCCGTTTGCGTGTGTACCGTTGGGGTCTGCCCCCGAACCGAAATCCGGCAGATTGCCGCGTCGCTGGCGAGAGGGTGATTGTCTCGATCTCGCGCCAGTGCCAGGCTCGCGATCGCATAGTGGGCCGCCCGCCTTGCCTGGTCCTGCTCGATCCACGTGCGTTCAATGCGCAGCACCTGGGCCAGTCCGGGCCAGGCCAGATACCTTGTCAGATCGGTCGAGGTGGTCAGCAGGCGCTGCTCCCGCGTCCCCACGTGCCCATAGTCCAACGTCTGCGCCTCGCGCCGATCCTGCAGTGGCGGCACTCCTGTGTCACCGGACAGGTCGAACAGGAACGCGATGGCATCGTGCAGCCCAGGCATAACCTCTGCGGAACACGTCATGCACAACCTCCGCCGAGAGCTGACAATCGACTGCGCAGACGCGTGCAAAACCAATGAGCATGGAGATGATACTTACGCTTGGTATGGGTGCAAGTATCGTGACGTTGATTATGACATGGGTATCGGTACTGGCGAAGACTTGCCAAGCGGGATATTTCGGGCGGTGGGACGGGGTGCGGAAAACGACCGTTTGTGAGACTCGTGCATACCGCTCGTGCCGGTGCTGCCGAGAGGATGCGGCGATGAAGTTCGAACCTAACACCGAGGAGCCGGACCGGCGTTCAGGCGCATCCTCCTTCTTCGCACCGGGCTCACGCCCGTCGGTCGGTTGGGGGGTCAGTCCTGCGCGGAGAGCGGCCGCACGTATCGGATGAGGTCGACCGCATAGCCCTCGTGGTCGTATCGCTTGCGGGCGTCGGCGGCGGTCCAGCCTTCGCGCTCGTAGAAGCGCCGCGTGCGATGGTTGCGGGCGAGCGCCCACAGCGTCGCTTCCGAGAAGCCGAACGTGCGGAGGTGCGTGACCCCTTCCGCGAGGAGCCGAGCGCCGATGCCACGGCCGGCGCGCTCCGGCAGGACGAAGAGCATGTCTACGTGGCCGGTCGCCGCCGCCGCGTCGTCGTCCAGGCTCGGCTCCACATAACAGAAGCCCACCACCTCGCCATTGACCTCGGCGACCCAGGTGGCGTGAGGCTCCGGCGAACCGAGGCGTCGGTGCCAGCTCTCCAGGTAGTCACCAGGGCGCATCGCGTCGAGTTCGCCGTCCGGAACGTACCCGCGCTCGGCGACGCGGCTCGTCCGCACGTAGACATCGGCGATGTGCTCGGATATGGCCGGATGCCAGCCGTCACGACTCGCCTGATCGATCAGTTCCCAGCCCTTCGGGGACACCGCCGATCCCTCATCCACTGCCTTCTTCTATTCGCAGCTTGAAGTGGAGGGTCGATTCTCGGAGCTCTACGAATTCATGCACCCGGACGCTCAGGTGATCATCCCTGAACCTGCGGTTGTGGGTTGGTATCAGAACAACTTTGCCCCATTAGGTCCGGGTGTCATCACGGTAACCGACGTGCAGATC
>JACCZH010000023.1 GCA_013696045.1 Chloroflexia bacterium | reverse complement strand
CATCAAGAGTTTGCGAGCACTGTCAGTGCTCTTGACGAGCAGAAGTCTCTCCTGCCCGCCGAGATAATCGGACCAGGCTTCGATAACCTCCGGCAAGGTCACAGTGCCTTCTGCCGAGGTGTCTGGCAAGTCCAGTAGCGTGCTCAATGCGGCGTGCGCTGGGTAAGCTGCATCCCGAACCGGTTGCAGACATTCAATGCCGAGTGTTCAGAAGCCACCCAGCCATTGGTTAGACCATTCGTCTCTCGTAAATGCCATTCAGCCGTGTTCCTCTCTGTCCTCTACGTTGCGGTCGTTTCGGATGCGGTCTAGAATCAGTCAGCTTCGCCGTCGATGGCTAATTCCGACTAATTATATCGGAATTAGATTACTGTCCGCGTGTCGCCGTGTCAAGCGGAGGGAGTTGCTAGTGCTAGAATGCTGATACTTTCAGGGAACCGCTGGAGCATCGCAGCGAGGAGGACGCATGACCGGGACTCGTGCCCCACAGCTCGAATGGGGAACAACCAGTCGAGTATTAAGTGAAGACCGGGTGTTCGAGCCGAGCACCGAAGTCGTCGAGAATGCCAATATCACCGCATACATGCAAAAGAAAGGCTTTTCGACCTACGACGAGCTACATGCATGGTCGATAGAGAACAGCGACGATTTCTGGGCAGAGATGGCTGCGGATTTGCACTGGTTTACTCAGCCAACTAAGACCCTGGAGTGGAACGCGCCGGACGCCAGGTGGTTTCTGGGAGGCAAGACCAACATCGCCTATAATGCCCTCGACCGCCACATGAGCACGCCGGTGCGCAACCGGGTTGCCTTCTATTGGGAGGGTGAGGACGGTTCGACGCGGACGGTTTCCTACGCCGATCTGTATTACGAGGTGTCGAAGTTCGCGAACGCGCTCAAGTCGCTCGGTATCGAAAAGGGTGACAGGGTCATCATCTACCTGCCCCGGATTCCCGAGCAGTGGGTGGCGATGCTGGCGATTGCCCGCATCGGCGCGGTGCATTCGGTGGTGTACTCCGGGCTGTCGGCCACGGCGTTACGCGACCGTGCCCAGGACGCCCAGGCGAAAGCGGTCATTACGTCCGACGGCTTCTTTTTCCGCGGCAAGGTTGTTCCCCTCAAGACTATCGTTGACGCGGCCGTGCGCGAGTGTCCGACCGTAAAGAAAGTCATAACCGTCAAGCGGTCAGGAAATGACATCGCCTGGCACCGTGGACGCGACGTCTGGTACCACGACCTGCTTGAGCTGGCTGCGCCGTACAGCGAGTGCGAGGAGCTTGATTCCGAAGATTGGCTCTACATGCTCTATACGTCAGGCTCTACGGGAAAACCGAAGGGCATCGTTCACGTCCACGGTGGCTACCAGGTGGGTATCTCGGCGACCACCAAGTTCGTGTTTGATCTGAAACCTGGTGATGTTTACTGGTGTACAGCCGATCCTGGCTGGGTTACCGGACACTCATACATCGTGTACGGCCCGTTGATCGCAGGCGCCACGAGCGTGTTCTATGAAGGCGCGCCGGACTTCCCCGATCCGGGGCGCATATGGAGGACGATCGAGAAGTATGGAGTCAACATCCTCTACACCGCACCGACGGCCATCCGGGCGCTGATGCGCATGGGCGACGGCTGGCCGGACGCGTCGGATCTCTCCAGCTTGCGGATTCTCGGTACGGTTGGCGAGCCGATTAATCCTGAAGCGTGGATGTGGTATCGCAAGATTGCCGGGGGACATCAGCCGATAGTCGACACCTGGTGGCAGACCGAGACCGGCATGCAGATGATTACGCCAACGCCGATCATGCCGCTCAAACCCGGCTCGGCAACCAAGGCGTTTCTGGGTGTCGATGCTGCTGTCGTTGATAAAGATGGCAACGAGGTTGGCGCGAATGAGGGCGGCTACCTGGTCATTCGCAAGCCCTGGCCGGCCATGATGCGCACCATTTTCGGAGACCGCGAGCGCTACGAGACCTACTTCAACACCATCCCGGATGTCTACTTTGCCGGTGACGCCGCCCACCGCGATCAGGACGGCTACTTCTGGATCCAGGGCCGGGTCGATGACGTCATCAAGAAGTCGGGCTACCGCTTGGGTTCCAGTGAGATCGAGAGTGCGTTGGTCAGCCATGAGGCGGTGGCCGAGGCAGCGGTTATCGGTAAGCCAGACGAAGTCAAGGGTGAGTCGATCAAGGCGTTCGTTACGCTCAAAAGCGGTTATGAGGGCAGCGAGCAGCTCATCAATGCCCTGCGCCAGCACGTGCGCGACAATGTTGGGCCGATCGCCGTTCCGGACGAGATCGAGATCTCGCCGTCGCTGCCCAAAACCCGCTCCGGCAAGATTATGCGCCGTGTTCTCAAAGCGAAGGAGCTTGGCCTGGACACGGGTGATCTAAGCACGCTCGAGGAATAGCCAGAGCAGGTCTGTCGGGATAGATAATTTCCTGCTCGCAAGGCGAAGACACGAAAACACTCTAAGGTCACCTTAGAGTGTTTTCGTGTCTTTTCGAGCGGCTGGATTCTTGTAACATTTAGACGCTAGGATCAGGGCAACCGTGCGGCGCGGTTCGTTGTCTGGATTGTGTCGTCTTTTTGCTTTGATCATGCGTGTGTTGGGGGATATTCTTGACGGCGAAACTGTGGAGGTCACGAGCTGTCCTACTGGCCAGTGCGATGCTGGTCCTGACGATTGTTGTGGCGTGTGGCGACCCGGAAGAGGCCACCGATCCAGTGCTGAATTCTGGCTCTGTTGCGACAAACGAGCCAACGGCGCTGCCGGCAAACCCTTCGGAGGGTGTTGCCCAGGCGACAGAGATCGGCGGGCCAGGCGCCGCGCCGGTTGATCTTGCACCGGAACTACTCTCAGTCGAAGCCTGGTACAACAGCGAGCCATTGACACTGGAGGCGTTGCGTGGCGAGCCGGTGTTACTTGTGTTCTGGGCTACGTACTGACCAATCTGCCGGTCGGAGTTTCCGACTTTGAATGAATGGCAGCAAACCTATGGTCAGCAAGGTCTGACGATTATCGGGATTCACGGCTACGGTGACCTTTCACCAGGCTATATTGACGAGTTTGGCATCACATACCCAATTGCCGACGACCAGGATCGCGACATCTGGGAAGCCTATGGCATGCAGTTCCATCCGTCGTGGGCACTGATTGACGCTGACGGCTCTCTCGTGCAGCGCCAGGTGGGTCAAGTTGTCACCGACGACGTCATCGCGCTCATTGAGAGCGAGTTGACAACACAATGACCATTGCTGACTCTCCCCTGCTCCTGGGCATCTTCCTCGCGGCCTTCGGCGGGCTGCTTTCATTTTTGTCACCGTGCGTCTTGCCATTGGTGCCAGGTTATCTGGGTTTTCTGACCGGCTCGGTCGTCAGCGGAGATTCGAAACCGCCGCGTCGTCAGCTGCTGGCGCATTCATTGTCGTTCGTGGCCGGCTTCGCGGTCGTTTTCACAATTGCCGGGATCGCCCTCGGGCAGTTCATCTTACAGCTCCAGAACGGGCTCGATTACGTGCGCTGGTTTGGCGGGATTGCCGTGATCGTCCTTGGCGTCCACACGATGGGCTTGCTACGCATCCCATTTCTGAACCGGCAGGCTAAGATCTCGGCGGAGGACAAGCTGCCCAGGGGCCGGCTCACCTCGTCCTTTTTCCTTGGCGTCTTTTTCGCGGCCGGCTGGAGCCCGTGCGTCGGCGTAATTTTGTCCGGTATCTTCGCGGTGGCGGCGACTCAGGGCGCGAAAGCCGGAGTGCTCTTCTTTGCCTACGCGGTTGGACTGGGAATCCCGTTTATTCTGACGGCGTTCGCAATCGGCTCGATTACACCGCTGCTTCGGCGGATGAACAAGCACCTTGGTGTCGTCTCGGCTGTTTCTGGAGCGTTCCTGATCGTTGTGGGAGTGCTGCTGCTGACAGACTCGTTCACCAGGCTGGCAACCTATGCCCCAGTGTTTGAGCCGTCGTTCCTGAACTGATCCACGTCTAACCCGCTCGACATCCTGATTGCGTACAATCTCTGCATATTAGGGTTCAGGGTGACGACTGCCGGGAGGATGACACAGTTTCATGATAAAGATCCAGTTTCGACGCACTGCCGCGCCGCCGATTGTGCCGCACCGGGCCAGCCCGCATGTGCCTGGCGCATATTTGTTCACCCTGCGCTCGGTTCCACGTCATCATGACGACATTAAGATTGCCATCGAGAACGGTGGCGGAGCGCGTGTCTGGTTCAGCGAGGCGCTCGCCTATCTGCGCGGTCAGGGAGTCTCGATCTTCCGGGTAGAGGCGACCGATCTCTATTTTCTGGACGAACTCTATGCCTGGTGGGCACAAAAGGAAACCGACGAAGCCTTCGCCTTCGACATCAACCTCTTCTTCAACGACCGCGAGTGGGCCGCCTCAATGCGCGAGCACACTCCAGCTGAGATCCGCAACGTGATCGAGAAGCGAGCGCCCCGGACGCCTGCGAGCGTGGCAGCGACGACTGATGTCTCGCGCTAACGTCTAGCCGAACGAGATACCGTCAAGAGGGAGCAGCCGCCATGCCAAAGAACATTTTCATTGTGGAGGCTAACAGCCAACTTGCTACGCTTGTCCGATCTGCCGCCGAGACTGGTGAGCCGCTGTATATCCATGCCGCCGGAGAGGTCTTTGCGGCGTCGATCAACAAGCCAATGATCGGCCTGCAACATGAGCGAGAGGACCCATGGAAGGATTACGATCCGGAAAAGGTGCGAGAGGCGTTGCGTGCGAGCCGGGGTGCGCTTGCCGGCGTTGACACCGACCAACTCATGAAGGACATAATGGCTGCCCGACAGCAAGATCCTCTAACTCGACCGTACTAATCCATGGCGTACCTGATTGATTCCGAAATCCGAGCTCTAGCTATTGCCTATCGCAATTTCACGGCGCGGAGTCTTTTGGGACTTCTTCTGAATTCCGTGGAGAAACACAATCCACCGCCTTGTGTAAAAGATGTAGAAGACGCGGTAGATGTTGCCGCTACTTTCCTCTCGCAGTTC
>JACCZH010000553.1 GCA_013696045.1 Chloroflexia bacterium | reverse complement strand
CGTCTCTACTGTTTTCGCAAACCGGGAATCACGTCCGCCACGACCTGCTCCATCACACCAAACTGCTCGTCCCGGGGCTGGTCGATGATGAACTCGTTGACACCGGCCTCGCGGTAGCGGCCGATGACATCTTCGAAGGCATCGACGGATTGCCAGGGGTCGTCCGGCATGATGGCAGCCCAGCCGTAGAGCGAGCGGATGATCTCGTCCGGGTTGCGGCCGATCTCGGCGCACTGCTCGTTCAGCAGCTCGTTACGCTCGCGCAGTTCGTCGACAGTGCCGCTTGAGTTCCAGCGATCGGCATATTCAGCCGTGATCCGTAGCATCTTGCGCTTCTTGGCTCCGATGGTGAACGGCGGGCGCGGCTGCTGCACCGGTCGTGGCCGGAAGGCTGCTTCTTCTAGTTGATAGTGCTCGCCTTGATAAGTGGTGTATTCATTGCGCAACAGCCCATCGATAATCTCGACCGCTTCCCGGAAGCGGCTGACAAGCTGCGGCGGCTCCGGAAACTCAAGCCCGAACATGGTGTGCTCCGGCACATACCAGCCCGCGCCAAGGCCTAGCTCCAGCCTGCCGTTCGAGATATGGTCCACCGTGGCCGCTTCCTTGGCCAGCAGCGCTGGATGCCGGAAGGTGTTGCTGCTGACCAGCACCCCTATCCGCACCCGCTCGGTCACCGCCGCCAGCCCGGCCAGCAGCGTCCAACCCTCGTGGTAGGGGCCATCCGGCCGGCTCGGCTGGACCATATGGTCGCAATCCCACAGACTGTCGAACCCCAGCGACTCCAGGTAGCGCCAGCGCTCGACCGTCGTCGGCCAGTCCATGTTCTGATCGGTGCAGATTCCAAAGCGAAGTGGCTGAGGCATGGCGGCTGCTCCCTCTTCTCGCGTCCCTGACGACTCAATTCCCACGCTGGCCACCATAGAATACAATGAAGCATCAATTCAGCAATCCTGCGTTAGATTCCCGGCCGGTCGGTGTTGGGCGTGAATCGCAATACGCGCTAGGCCGAGGAGAAGAAGATGTCCGACCAGCAAAGCACGTCGAACGCCGGAGAGCTAAGGATGAACGATCCGAAACCCTGGTTGCGCTATTATCAGACCGGCGTACCGGCCACGATTGACTATCCCGACTGGACCATCCCCGACCTGCTGCGCCAGACCGTGGCCGATCACCCGGATAATGACGCGGCCATCTTCTACGGCCGACGCATCACCTACCGTGAGATGGACAAGCTCTCCTCACAATTCGCAAACCGCCTGATCGAGCTGGGCCTGAAACCGGGCGAGCCGGTGCTGGTTGTGCTGGCGAACCTGCCGCAGTTCATGATCGCCCACTTCGGCATCCTGAAGGCGGGTGGGATCGTCGCAGCGCTCAACCCGCTGCTGGTCGAACGCGAGATTACCGAGCTGGCCCAGGATTCCGGAGCGCGGTTCATCATCGCGCTGGATCGCGTCTGGGACCGGGTTGCGCCGATTGTGGGACGCGGACTCGTTGAGACCGCCATCGTCACCGGGGTGCAGGATTACTTGCCCGGTGTCAAGCGGCTCCTCTACCCGCTCAAGTACCGCAAGGAGATCGTGAAGGTCGAACACGCACCCGAGCGCGGCATCCTGCAGTTTCGCAAGCTCATGAAAGGCGCGCCGGACACGCCGCCCCAGGTTCAGATCAGCCCGGACGACATCGCGGCGTTCCAGTACACTGGCGGCACCACCGGCCTTCCAAAGGCCGCCGTGCTCACCCATCGCAACATCATTTCCAACGCCATACAGGTTCGCCGCTGGCTCCCCGACGCAGATCCGGGCAAGGAAGTCCTGATGGCTATTCTGCCTTTCTTCCACGCATACGGTGGAACGCTGGCTCTGCATCTCGGAGTCTATCTGGGAGCGTCCATCGTGCTCGTCCCAAGATTTGATCTTGCCGACGTCATGACATTGATCCAGAAGTATCAGCCAACCATGTTGCCAGGCGTGCCGACGTTATATAACGCACTGAACCGTGCGGTCGAAAATAACCCTGAACGTCGCAAGGCCCTCGGGTCGATTCGATTGTGTGTGAGTGGTGGGGCGCCGTTACCTGTCGAGGTTCAACGTCGCTTCGAAGAGATCACAGGCGGCAGGGTAATTGAAGGCTATGGACTCTCTGAGGCATCGCCTGTCACCCACGGTAATCCGCTCGAGGGCCGCGTCCGTCCCGGCACGATCGGCATACCAATGCCGGACACTGACGCCATGATCGTCGACATCGCAACTCGTGAGCCGTTGCCACAAGGCAAGCGTGGCGAGCTGGCGGTGCGCGGGCCACAGATCATGCGCGGTTACTGGCATCGCGAGGCAGACACCGCCGCCGTCCTTTCAGAGGATGGCTGGCTCTACACCGGGGATATCGCGATCATGGACGAGGATGGTTTCTTCGAAATTGTCGACCGCCAGAAGGACGTTATCATCACCGGTGGAGAAAACGTCTACCCGCGTGAGATTGAGGAAGTGCTCTACCAGCATCCCAAAATTGAGGAAGTGGCCGTCGCGGCGGTCGAGCACGCGGTTGGTGGGCAGGTCGCCAAAGCCTACATCGTCCTCGTCGAGGGCGAGGCACTCACCCGGCGCGAGGTGCTGCAGTTTTGCTCCGACAAGCTGGCCAAATTCAAGATTCCCCGGCTGATTGAGTTCCGCGAAAGCCTGCCGAAATCGGCCGCTGGCAAGGTACTGCGCCGCGAGCTCCAAGAAGCTGAGAGCCACAAAACCGCGCAGCAACAGGCAGAGGACGAGGTTTTGCCGGCTCCAGAAGATACTGTTACCAGGCCCAGTGAAACGCCGGCCGAGTGAACTGTCCCCATTGCGGCGCCGAGCTCCAGCCCAGCGCGCGACACTGCCCCGAGTGCGGCCGGCCGCTACTCACGGCACTCTCCGCCCGTCGCTATCTGCTTATCGACGGAAACGGGCGTGAGTTCCCTCTATCTGAAGGGGTCACTCGCGTTGGGCGCGACCCGGCCAGTAATGAGATTGTGTTGCCGGACACGTCCATCTCATCGCGCCACGCCGCCATCGAGGTCACGCCGAGCGCCGTCGTCCTGCGCGACCTCGGCAGCACCAACGGCAGCTATCTCAACGGTGAAGCCATCCACCGGCCCGTCCAGCTGGGGGAAGGCAATCGTGTCAGGTTTGGAGAGCGCGAGCTCGTCTTTGAGCGTCAGACTCCCCAACCAGCCGCCGTCCCGCGCGGCATTCCCACCCCAGTCCGGCAAACCCGGCCCGCCGTGGCCGCAGCCGCCAGCCGGGAGGGATTGACCACCGCCATCGCCACGATTGCTCTCACCCTGCTTGCAACCCTGCTGCATACCGTTGGTCTTGCTGACGGGTTCCAGCGGGACAACCTGACCATTGGGTTGCCGCTGACGCTTGCCGGTCTCGTCGCGCTCCCACTGCTAGCGATCGTAGCTATCGCCGCCGGTCAGCGCTGGGGTTATCTCATAGCGGTGTTGGCCGGTCTCGTTGGCATCGCGTTCGTCACCATCGCTGGCCCGATCTTCACTGGCAGCGACGTCCGTAGCGAGCTCACGGCCGAATACGGAGCCACCGGCTACTGGTTTCTGGCGCTTACGGCAATTTTCGCATTGGTCGTCGAGATTCTCGTCCTGACAGTTGCGTTTGCGGGATGGCGGGTGACGCAGACGGAGAGCGGCCAAGCAGCGATGCGTCGCGTGTAGGGTCGAAGGCGACGGGGCCGTCCTGAACGGCCATAAGCATTCGACCCTACACGCATCTAGCC
>JACCZH010000539.1 GCA_013696045.1 Chloroflexia bacterium | reverse complement strand
CTCACGCCGCTCGCGAAAATGGACCGATGCGGCTCTCGATGTGTTGAAGGTGCCCTTGAGGTGAACCTTGAGAACGGAATCCCAGTCTTCGTCGGACATGTTAAAGACCATGCGATCGCGCAGGATGCCGGCTACGTTGACTAGGATGTCTAGCTTGCCGTAAGTGTCGATAGCTTGCTGCACCATGCCCTCGGCTGCGGCGTGGTCGGACACCGAATCGGTGTTGGCGACGGCCTGCCCGCCGGCATCGATGATTTCCTGCGCCACCGTCGCGGCCGGCCCGGTATCCACGCCCTCGCCGTCGAGCGATGCGCCCAGATCGTTCACGACAACTGACGCGCCGTGTTGCGCCAACAGGTGAGCGACTCCGCGCCCAATCCCGCGTCCCGCCCCGGTTACCAGGGCGACTTTGCCATCAAGTAGTGCCATATCATGCTCCTTATCCTTGTTCGGACTTTCAACCCACCCGGCCAATACATGCACCCGACCGGCGAATTAGTCATCCTGACCGAAGTGGAAGGATCTTGTTGAATGACCTGGCACGTCAAGAGATCCATTCGACTCCGCTGCGCTTCGCTCAGGATGACCGATAAGGGCCGCGGTGCTCCTCCACGTTGGGGTCATCGACCGTTCCATTAACCCTGCTTCGCCCCGTAATACGCCTCGCGCTCCCAGAGCTTGACGCCGTCGGCGATCTCTTTCCAGGCGGATTCGTCGAGCTGCCACAGGGAGGTGGCGCGTAGTGGGCGCTCGGAGCGTGCGACCTCCTGGGCTTCGGGCTGCTTGATCGTTTTGGCCCAGGTGTCGGGGTAGAGCTCGAGCATCTCTTCGACGGTCCAGCGACGGTCGGACTGAAAGACACCGGCTAGCTCCCAGTGCGAGTAGAGCGACACCGTGTGGCCGCGCACGCCGAAGAAGTGGCCGTTGATCATGGCGGCGTCATCTGTCGCCAGATAGGCAACCATCGGCGCGACGTTGGCCGGGTCGCCTTCGGTGCCACCGGCCAGCTCGCTGGGCAGCTTGCCGGTTTCTTCCTTGACTTTCATCGCTCGTGGGGTCGAGTCGATCATGCGCGTGGCTGCGTACGGCAGGATGGCGTTGCTGGTGACGCCGTAGCGGTCGAGGCTGTTGGCGAGCACTGCCGTAAATCCGAGGATGCCGTACTTGGCCGCGCCGTAGTTCGGCTGGCCGGGGCTGCCCCAGGCGGACGTTGACGAGAAGTTGATAATGCGACCGCTCTCGCGCCGGTCGCGGAAGTGCACGGCGGCCCACTTGCAGATGTTGAACGTGCCGTTCAGGTGGACGGCTGAGACGGCGTCCCACTCTTCTTCGGACATGTTGAAGATCATGCGGTCGCGCAGAATACCGGCCACGTTGACGACGATATCGAGCTTGCCGTAGCCGTTGATGGCCTGCTGCACCATACCCTCGGCGAGGTTATAGTCGGTGATCGAATCCGTGTTGGCGGACGCTTCGCCGCCGGCGGCCTTGATCTCGTCAACAACGCTCTGGGCGATGGACTGATCGGGATCGTCGCCGCCAATGTTCGTGCCCAGGTCGTTTACGACGATTGCTGCGCCTTCACTGGCGAGCAGTTGTGCGACGGCCTTGCCGATCCCACGTCCTGAACCGGTGACCAGCGCGACTTTTCCTTCGAGTTTCCCCATGTGTACTCCCTCTTTACTTGATAGAACGCTGTTTCGATTTCGTAGCGGCGCAATTTATTGCGCTCCTCGCGCCGCCAGACACGTTTCGGCCAGGACACAGGGCGCAATTTATTGCGCCGCTACGCATATGCAACTCATCCCGCACCTTCCCTCCATGTCTTCATTCATGGCCGGACGAACCCTCCCCGGATGTCCTCGATCTCGCGAAACTCGATCACGCGCGTCTCCCGGTTCCAGATGGCGAACTGACCGGCGGCAAGAGCGCCGGGGTTGATCAGGTAGCGGCGGTGGTCTTCGAGCGTCAGCGAGCCGCGTGTGATGTCGATGTGGCCGCGCTCGTCGCGGGCCGAGCGGAAATGGGTGTGGCCGGCGAAGGTGATCCTGGCCTCGTGGTGGCCGTTCGGCTCGACATGGCGCTGGAACATCTTCGCGATTGGGTCGATCCTGCCCCAGCGTTCCTCTTCGTGCACCAGGCAGATATCGCCGACGTCGATCCGCTCACGCAGGCGGCTCAGCATCAGGATCGTCTCTTCGCCCAGCGGAATCTCTCCAGCTGCGGCGGCCAGTGCGATCTCACGCTCGTGGTTGCCATAGACTCCGGTGACGTTCCAGTCAGCCAGCGCCTCGGCGCAGCGGTCCGCCTCTTCGGCACGGTCGAAGAGATCGCCTAGGAGGGCGATCGTTTCGACGTTCGCGGATCGGCACTGCTCAAGAGCACGTTCCAGGGTGCGAACCTCCGCGTGCACGTCGGCGAAGAGCGCGACTACGGTACCCAGTTCGTTCAAGGTCGCACCAGCATGTATGTGTTGACTTTGAGATGCATTAGCTGTCATTTCGAGCTTGTCGAGAAATCTGTTGCCCTGCCAGTCAATGATGGTGACGAGATCGCTCCACTTCGCTCCGCTCTGGTCGAGATGACTGTGTGGGTACATGCTCCAGTTAAGGTGGCAGTCATTCGTCAGTCATCCCGTTTCTGGTTCGGCACGATCAGACAGTCCACGACGCGCGCGCCCAGTCCCTTGTCGAACACAAGCAGTGGATTAATGTCGATCTCGGCCACATCGTCTTTCAGATCAACACAGAGTTGCGAGAATCCACCCAGCAGGGCGATCAGCGCGTCGGTGTCTGCCGGCGCCGCGCCACGGGCTCCTTCGAGGATAGCTTTACCGCGCAGGCTGTTCAGCATCTCGCGGCTGTCTTTCTCGGTTAGTGGTGGCACGCCGAGCGCGACGTCCTTCAGGATTTCCACGAAGATACCGCCGAGGCCGACAGCGATGGCCGGGCCGAACGTCGGGTCCTGGGTCATGCCGAGGATCATCTCGCGTCCGCCGGAGACCATCTCCTGCACCAGCACGCCGCTGATTTCTGCGTCCGGATTGTAGGCTCTGGCACTATCAACAATCTTCTGGAAGCCAGCGCGCAGCTTCTCGTCGCTGTCGATATCCAGCAGCACACCGCCGGCCTCGGTCTTGTGCGCGATGTCCGGCGACTCGATCTTGAGCACGACCGGGTAGCCAATCTCGCTGGCGGCCGCGACTGCCTCATCGACCGTGGTAGCCAGTGTCTCGCGGGTAATCGGAATGTCGTAGAGCGCCAGAATATCCTTGGCGGCACGTTCCACCAGTGGCTTGCCGTTGGCGGCACGGACCATCTGCCGCGCTTGCTCAGCGACTGAGCTGACGGCACGAACCGCGCCGTCTCCCGTTTTGCGGGTGCGCTGGAACTCGGCGTAGCGGATAAGCGAGCGCACGGCCCTCAGACTGTTCTCGGTACCCTGTAGAAATGGCACTCCGTCCCAGTGCATGACTGGCTCGACCGGCTCGACGTCGTTCCTCATACCTGCCTGCACCTTGCCGGTGACGAGCGACATAATGAAGAAGCACTTGTCCGGGTATCGCTCCGGCATCGACTTGACAACCTTGCCCACCGGCGTGTCGAGGTCGATCCTCACAGGATAGGCCTGGCCGTAGATGACGGTGTCGATGTTCGGGTCTTCCGCCATATTCACCAGCGAGCCCTCGGTAATCTCGGGCTGGGTGGCTGCCTGGCCGGTGGTGTCGAGCGGGTTGCCGACGGTTCCATAGGCGGGGATGACGTCGTGCAGCTTTTTGATGGTTTCCGGGGCGAGCTCCGGAAGCGAGAGACCCAGGTCCTGGCTCAGGTCGGACACGAGACCGCCCGCTCCGCCGGACACGAAGATGGTGCCGACTCCGCCACCGTTCGGCAGCCGTTTGGAGTGGAAGGCGGCCAGCGTCTCGGTCATCTCATCCAGGCTATAGACGCGGATGATGCCGTGCTGGCGCATGACGGTGTCGACGATTTCATCGGACCCGACCAGCGAGCCGGTGTGCGCCATGGCGGAGCGGCGCCCACCTTCGGAGCGGCCGATCTTCAGCACCACCAGTGGCTTCTTGCGATCTGCCGCCATTGCCGCGACCTGAATGAGCTTTTCGGCGTCACGGAACTGCTCGATAAAGCAGCCGACAACTCGCGTCTCGTCACTCTCGATGGCGTAGCGGATGAAGTCGGTCGAGTCGAGGTCCGCTTCGTTACCGGTCGTGACGACGTAGGTGTAACCGAAGCCGCGGTCTTGCGGCGGCAGGACGATGGAGTAGGCCAGCAAGCCGCTCTGGAAGACGATCGAGATCGGTCCCCGGTTGACTGTGGTGTAGGGTCCGGATTTCGCGATGAGTCTGGCCGGGGTGCTGATCAGCCCCAGACAATTGGGCCCGATGACCCGGATGCCGGTGCGCCGGGCAAACTCACGAATCGCCGCCTGGCGCTCGTGGGCCTCGTCGTCAGCCTGCTCGCCAAATCCGCTGGTGATAATGTTGACGGCCTTCACTCCGGCATCGACCGAGCGCTCCAGCACATCCAGCACGAACGGGCTTGGCAC
>JACCZH010000507.1 GCA_013696045.1 Chloroflexia bacterium | reverse complement strand
ACACGACACGGATTCGCTCAGCCCCGGGTGACGTCTCTTCTATTCTATGTCCAACTGCTCAGGATGACCGAGATGTTGCCGTGCTCCTTCAGGCGCTCCGGTGACCAATGTGTGACATCACCACCGGGACATATTGTCCCGCCTCGAATCGTGATACTTGCCTCATGACGAGGGGATGAGGCCCGACATACCATGTATGCAGTCGTTATCGCGTGTAGGAGAAAGGACCACACGATGTCGTCTGCAACACTCTTCCGGCTCAGTGGACTGGCGCTGCTGATCGCTGTTGTCATTCAGTTTGCGGGCTGGGCTATCCACCCGGCCGGCGAAGAGCTGCACCACCTGCACAGTGCGGCGCAGGTGCCGTCCCACGTCATCATGATCGTCTCCTGGAGCTTCGCGCTGTTTGGTCTGATTGGAATGTACGTCCGCCAGGCCGGCCGCGCGGGCAAACTTGGCCTGGCGAGTTTCGTCCTGGTTATGCTGAGCGTGGCCTATCACTTCTACCTGCTGATCTTTGAAGCGCTCGTCGCGCCAATCCTGGCTGAGGACGCGGCCGCCCGGCACCTGATCGACGGGGGAGGCACACTGGTCCATGGGGGCGAGGCACTAATGATTGTCACCCTGCCGGTCGTCATCGCCTTCCCGCTCTTTGGCGTTGCCACGTTGCGGGCCGGCGTCTTTCCACGGCTGGCCGGGTGGCTACCTATCGCCAGCCTGCCCGCAATCGTGTTGATGACCGTTCTGGTGGAAGTCGGACCGCTTGGTGCGCTCGGCGATCAGGGCATCACCACGCCAATCGCCGTGCTGTATTACGCGATCTTCGCCGGATACGCACTGGCCGGCCACGCACTCTGGACGGAAAGGGTTCCTGTCCGTCAACCAGCAGATACCATAGTTACAGCGAGCGCTACAGCGTAGAATCCTCGTCACAATGTGGACAGGACAGGTATTGTGAGCGCCGACGCAGCCAGCGCCCAAACTCAGCCGGCCACGCATCTGGAGACGACCCTATCAGGTCGCGCTCTCGGCTTGGCGCGCGCAGGTTGGGTCACACTGGTGGCGCTGGCGCTCACTGTCTTCGCCACGTCACTTGTGGCGCGGTATCTCCAGGTGAGCGATCCGGCCACTGGCGGAGTGGTTCTCCCCGACGTCGGCCTCTCGCGTGGCGTCTACGCTGTCTACCTGACCACGGTGAACGCGGTTTTCGGACTGGGATGCCTGGCCATCGCCGCGCTCATCGCGCGCGGAAGGTCAAATGGGGTAATGGCGCTCTTCGTCTCCCTTTTCCTGGTTTCCCTCGGCGCGGCCAATGCGCCGAACATGCAGGCACTGAGCGATCTCGACTCAAGAATGACCCTGCCGGCGAACCTTGCGCTGTTCGGTGGCTGGACCGGGATGATCCTCTTTCTGCTGCTCTTCCCCGACGGGCGCTTCGTCCCGCAGTGGATGCGCGCGGTAGCCATTGCCTGGATTGCGAGCCTGGCTGCCGCCACGGCACTGACCGGCGACTTCCTCGCCCGTCCGGCGTCCGCCTCGACCTCTCTTTTAATCCTGGGCGGCCTGGCGACCGGCGCGGGGCTCCAGATCTACCGCTACTTCCGGGTCGCAAACCCGGTCGAACGGCAACAGACAAAGTGGGTCGTTTTCGGCATCATGTCGACGATCACCATACAAATCGGGACAGCCGTGCTGGAGCCGGTCATAACCGGATCGAACAGGTTGGGAGCGTGGTACGACCTGGTCGAGGTTACGCTCGTTACTTTTGGTTATCTCTTTATTCCACTCACAATCGGCATTGCGATTCTCCGCTACCGGCTCTGGGACATCGATATCATTATCAACCGGGCGCTGGTTTATGGCCTACTGACGGCCAGCGTGGTTGGGGTCTATATCCTGGCCGTTGGTGGAATCGGAACGCTCTTCCAGACGCGCTCCAATCTTGGCATCTCTCTGCTAGCGACCGGGTTGGTCGCGGTGCTGTTTCAACCACTGCGAGAGCGGTTCCAGCGCGGTGTCAACCACGTCATGTATGGCGAGCGCGACGAGCCGTACGCTGTCCTCTCCCGGCTCGGTCAGCGCCTTGAGGAAACCCTGGCGCCTGACACCGTCCTGCCGGCTGTGGTCGAGACGGTTCGCGACGCCCTCAGGCTGCCGTATACCGCCGTCGCTCTGTATCAGGACGATGAGCTCAACGTGGTCGCGGAATCGGGCGCACGGGTGAAGGAAGTGCAGTACCTCCCGCTCATCTACCAGAGCGAGACGGTCGGCGAGCTGCTACTCGGACGACGTCCGGGTGAAGATGCCTTCGCAAAAACCGATCTGCGACTGCTCGACGATCTCGCCCGTCAGGCCGGAGTCGCCGCCCACGGAGTCCGGCTGACTGCCGACCTTCAGCGCTCACGTGAACGGCTGGTCAACGCCCGTGAGGAGGAGCGCCGCCGGTTGCGGCGCGACCTCCATGACGGACTGGGACCCCAGCTTGCCAGCCAGACGCTCACTATTGATGCGGTCGTGAAGCTTCTCAGAGACGACCCCGAAACGGCCGCCGAACTACTACAGGATCTCAAAGCCCAATCCCAGACCGCCGTTAGTGACATTCGCCGGCTCGTTTATGACCTGCGGCCACCGGCGCTTGATGATCTCGGCTTGATCGGCGCGCTGCGATCCCAGGCCGACGCCTACCGTCACACGAGTCTGGAAATCTCTATCAGCGCACCACAGCCGTTACCGGCGCTGCCGGCCGCGGTTGAAGTGGCGTGCTATCGCATCACGCAAGAGGCACTAATGAACGCTGTCCGCCACGCTCAAGCACGACACTGCGGCGTGTCTCTAGCAATCGTTGACGCAACCCTCCGGCTTGAGATCCGCGACGATGGACAGGGCTTGCCGGAGCACTGCCGGTCCGGAGTCGGGTTGCACTCGATGAAGGAGCGGGCAGCCGAGCTCGGCGGGAGTTGTCTGATCGAGTCCTGCACCGGCAGCGGCACGCGCGTTTTCGCAGAATTACCACTACGTCTGGAGGAGTGATGGCTCCGATTCGCATCCTGATCGCCGACGATCACCCCGTTTTCCGTTTCGGCCTGCGGGCGCTGCTCGGAGCTGACCCGGACACCTTGGTTGTCGGCGAAGCAACCACCGGCGACGAGGCGGTCGCTCTGGCAGTCGAGCTTCAACCAGATGTCATTCTGATGGACATCAACATGCCGGGCATCAACGGCATCGAAGCGACCCGCCAGATTCTGGCAGTGAACCCAGCCATCGGCATCCTGGTCATTACCATGTTCGACAATGATTCGGTCTTCGCGGCGATGCGTGCCGGAGCACGCGGCTACCTGCTCAAAGGCGCGGAGGGGGAGGAAACGTTACGCGCCATCCGAGCAGTTGCTCATGGCGAGGCTATCTTCAGCCCAGCCATCGCCGATCGGTTAACAAACTACTTCGCCGCCCCGGCAACCACGCCCCGGCCCGTGCAGTTCCCTGAACTGACCGAGCGCGAGCAAGAGATCCTGACTCTACTTGCCCAGGGCTTGACCAACACCACCATCGCGGAGCGGCTCTTCCTCAGCCCTAAAACTGTCCGCAACCACGTGTCCAACATATTCTCAAAGTTGCAAGTGGCAGACCGCGCCCAGGCCATCATCCGCGCGCGCGAGGCGGGATTGGGCCGCTCCGGATAACGAGTGCCTTCGTCCGCGTGTCTACAATGGATAGAGTGCCGTGTGATGTATTGCGTCGCTAACACAAGCATTTCCATTTACTGTAGACGCTCTGTAGACGCTCGACAGAAACATAGGAGACATCTATGAACGACAATCCGCGCGGGGCGTATGCCATCATCATGGCGATCTTCCTGACGATTTTCGGCGCCGTTGCCGCCGCGCTGCGGCGCAACCCTGCCATCCTCAGCCAGACCCACCGGCGCGGGACATCGCGCTGCTTGGCATTGCTACGTTCCGGATGAGCCGCTTGATTGTGGCCGACCGCGTCACCAGCATTGTGCGCGAGCCGGTCGTCGAGGAGGGCGAAGGCGAGGAGCAACTGGAGGGGGTCACTCAAAAGCCGAAGGAAGAGGGTGGTATCGTCCAGGCGGTGGGCGAGCTGATTACCTGCCCGTGGTGCGTCAGCGTCTGGGCTGGTGCGTTCAACGTTTATTTGCTGACACTCTTTCCGAGGATCGGACGGCTCTTCCTGCTTGTGATGAGCTCCAGCGGCATCGCCCACCTGCTCGATCCTTTGTTCCCGCTGTTCAACTACCTTTCCGGCTACGTCCACAGCAAGCAGGAAGCCCTCGAAGAACAGCAGGGTTCGTAGGGACGGCGTATATAACGCATACGAAAGGACACACATACCAATGAGCAGCTCCACCCGTCAGGTTGTCGTTATTACGGGAGCGTCAGCCGGAGTTGGCCGGGCGACCGCCAGGGCGTTCGCCAAGGAAGGCGCGAAGATCGGGCTGCTGGCGCGCGGCAAAGCCGGTCTCGAAGGCGCGCGCAAAGATGTCGAAGAGCTGGGCGGAGAAGCCATCGCCATCTCAACTGATGTGGCCGACGCCGATCAGGTGGAGGCCGCCGCGCAACAAGTCGAAGACATCTTTGGGCCAATCGACGTCTGGGTAAACAACGCCATGACGTCGGTCTTCTCGCCGGTGAAAGAGATGCAGCCCGAGGAGTACCGCCGCGTCACCGAGGTCACCTATCTCGGATTTGTCTATGGCACGCTGTCTGCCCTGAAACGGATGCTGCCGCGCGACCAGGGCACGATCATCCAGGTTGGCTCGGCGCTGGCTTATAGGGGCATTCCGCTACAATCCGCCTACTGCGGGGCGAAGCACGCTATCCAGGGTTTTACCGACTCGTTGCGCGCCGAGCTGATCCACGACGGCAGCAATGTGCATGTCACAGAGGTCCACATGCCAGCCCTGAACACTCCCCAGTTCGGCTGGGTGAAGAGCCGCCTGCCGAACAAGCCACAGCCGGTGCCGCCGATCTACCAGCCGGAGATCGCCGCCGAGGCCATCGTCTGGTCGGCCCACAACAAGCGGCGCGAGCTGCTGGTCGGCGGCCCAACCCAGATCGCCGTCAACGGCAACAAGATCGCTCCGGCGTTCGGCGACTGGTACCTTGCTCAGGGTGGCTACGAATCGCAACAGGGACCAGAGCCGACAGAGCCCGACCGCCAGCACAATCTCTGGGAGCCGGTGCCGGGCGACCACGGCGCGCACGGCAGCTTCGACGACATGTCCAGGACCAGCAGCCCGCAGCTCTGGGCCAGCATGAATCGTGGTCCGCTGGCGCTGGCCATTGCCGGTGTCACCTCAGTTCTTGGAGCGGCGATCTTCTGGAGAAGCCGGTGAGTGGCGCGGAGCTGAGCCGGCAGCTGCGTCTGGGTAAAAGCGACGCCCTGGGCCGACGGCGCCAGATTTCCGTCTTGACGCTGATTTCGATCGGCTCGATGGCTATCGTCTCGCTCTACCAGCTCGGCATCATCAAGCATCTACCCGAGCCACCGCTGCCGAAAATGGACGCCGACAAGGTAGATGCCGCCGCCGAGGCATACGAGATTCTCTGGATGCCGGACGCTGTTCTGGGGCTGGGCAGCTATGCGGTGACGTTAGGGTTAGCCGTGATGGGACCAGACAACCGCGCCCGGACTCGACCCTGGATTCCGCTGGCGTTGGTCGCCAAAACCCTGGTTGACAGCCTGGCTGCCGGCAAGCTCACGGTCGATCAGTGGACAAAGCACAAGGCGTTCTGTTTCTGGTGCCTTCTGGCTGCGGCGGCCACGTTCGCAACATTGCCACTGACGATTCCGGAAGCTCGTGAAGCTTGGAGCCGGTTCAATAATTCGTGACACAGAGAGGACAGCTTCGATGAGCGCGCCGCTTGGGCATACACGCTGGGCAATCGCCGAGGGCTACATTCCGTCAGGGAGTACCGGCCCGGATCCCGAGTTCACCAGCCACGAGACGGCCTGCATCCTGAACACCGGAGACACCGACGCCCAGGTCACAATCACGATCTATTTCTCAGACCGCGAGCCGGTTGGGCCGTATCGTTTCACGGTTCCGGCGCGCCGGACGAAGCATCTGCGCTTCAACGATCTGCAAGACCCGGAAACAGTCCCGAGAGACA
>JACCZH010000449.1 GCA_013696045.1 Chloroflexia bacterium | reverse complement strand
ACGTAGTAGCGATCGAATGGAAAATGCCATCGTCCATTTTCTTCGCCATACGGTGGCCCAGAGAGAATGGCCTGAAGGAACAACGCTTGACGAATACATCGCCAGCTTACGGCAAGCGACTCAATATGCTGATGGTGGGATCACATTAGAGAGGCAGCATCAGCAATGGCGGCTATCGTTTATCTCACGTGCATATGGTGCTGCTGGACCTGATAGTGGTGGATGGGTCTTGGTAGGGTATCCGCTAGAATATGGTTACTGGTCAACGGGATTCCAGCCAGAATTCGGTTTGCGTCACGTCATATTGAATACCGCTGAAGGAGAGCGATGGCTATGCAAACCTTTGACGCAGAATACATAGACCGGTGGCTCAGAATCATAGGCCTTGTTCTGGCTGAGCTGCGGGACGTGGCCGCTCATTGGGATGAACAACACATTTCCAACAAACTGGCATGGGATTACGAATGGCCCGATCATCTTCATCGCTTTGAGTCGCTGCACCAGACCTATCGCGCCGGCGGCATGAACGAGGATCAGCAAGCCCGCTTCCTGACACTACAGCATGATCTCGAAGAGAACGCCTCCCTTGTTGAGAGCCTGGGACTCCAGCGTCCGCCGGTCTTGTCCAAGACATAGTGTCCAAAGTTACCGGCATTCCAGAGAGGTGGCATTGAGCCGCCTCTCTTTCTTTTTGAGTCTATCCCCACCGGCCTGGTTACCTCCCGTATATCTTATGAATAAGTAATAGAAATAGTAGTACGTAGTAGTGCCTGTGGATAGTGCGGATAACCCTTGTTCGAGGCTTGCTGACACCAAAAGATCGACTCACAAGGGGTGGAACGACGTCTCCACTTCTCCACATGGCTGGTGCATTGACAGATTTGTCACAGCTCGGTTGTCCCGAATCCGTCAACATTTGCGAAGTGCATTGATACCCGCTTATCCAGTTTGGGCAGGGTGTACGTACACATCGCTGTCCCCATTACCCCAAACTTATCCACATTACATGGCGAAGTTGTCCACAATAGGGCTTCGAGCGTCGCCAGCACGCCTGATCTGTGACGGGGTGGCAAGGCTGCGTTAACTGATGCTGGTTGCCGGCGCAACGTCCGAATCACCCTGTGGTGTGAGTTTCGCTTGCAGCAGGTAGCCGATCAACGGCACCGACAGACCGGCCGCCACCACCAACGGCAATGCAGGCCAGATGGTGAAGAGCAAACCGGCGACAATTGGCGCCAGGGTGAAGCCCACCACAATCAGGATCTCGCTTAACGTAAAGATGTGGTGGTGATTGCGGTCCGGCGTCACATCGCCCAGCGCGGCCGAGAAGAGGGCAATAGACGAGAACAGCCCGCCGCGCAGGATAAACCCGACCACGATGATCGGAAGCACGGTCGGCTGCAGAAAGAGCAGGTAGCCAATGCTCACTCCGGCCACCGCGATACCGGCGCCACGCATCGGCGAGCTGGCGAAACGCTTGTTGCGAACCAGCAGAAATCCAAAGCCCATCGAGCCCACCGCCGAGAGCGATGCCAGCAGCGCGATCAGGTCGTCGGAGTGTCCGCCAACCTGACGCAGATAGTTTGGGATAAGTTGTGCGCCGAGGCCCAGAATAAAGATGGTCAGAAACTTCAGCAGCAGCACCGACCGCACCTGCGGCACAGCCAGCGCAGTCCGGTAACTCTCGCCGGCGACGGCTTCGCGGCCCTCTTCAACCGGGTTGTGGTCGGATTTGATGCGCGTGAAGATCAGGATAGAGATCAACGAGAACAGCGCCGAGACAACAAACGGCGAGCGCAGGCCAAACATCGCAATGAGCCCACTGGAGATGAGCGGCGCGATCAAAAAGGCGACCGACGGACCGATCGTTACCACCATCGCGAAGGCTCGCACCCGGTCTTTGCCGGCATTTGCGGCCACATTCGAGAGGACGATCGGGAATGCCATCGAGCCGGCAGCGATGCCAATCATGGCCGGTATCAACCACGGCCAGCTCTGCGCGAAGGCTGCCGTGCTGATACCAACCAGGGCCACCGTGCGCGAGATAATGAGCAGCCGTTTCGCGCCGATTCGTTTGGCAAGCGACGCGGTCGGCAACAGCACAAAAAAGCGAATCACGCCGCCGAAACCCAGCAGCAGCCCGATCAACGTGATCGGCGCGCCGAGCTCCTCCATAAACAGCGTCCAGATCGGCATGTACGCCGCGAACGAGCCCTCCAGGAAAACCATGCCCCAGAACGCCAGCCCGTTCTCCCGCCCCAACCCAAAGTGCCACCGCCGGGCTTCGTCCACCCACGTTCCTCATGTACCTACTGTCACCGCCGGCAACACACGACGGCCCACGCTCAAGAGCAGCGTGGGCGCATAGAGATCTGTATTCTATTCCAGACGTAACCGAAATTTCCGCTTTTCTCAAAAGGAAGCGCCGCCAGGAGACAGGCGGCGCTTCGTGGGTAGGAGGAGAAATGGTCTGGGGATGTCGTTATTGTGGAACGAGTTTCACTGGTTCCTGCGGTGGACGGGGCTGGAATGGGACGTCGCGTCTGTCGATTGATCCGAGGATCAGCATGCGGCGTGGCCCGCTAAGCCGCATGCGCCAGTAGCCCCAGCGCCAGGTGTGGTCGTTTACCCACTCGATTCTCCGGTCCTGGTAATCGAGCCGGTCATCAGGTTCGATCATGTCACGCTCCATCCTGGAGATGTGGAGACCCCGGCAACACGCCGGGGTCTCCAGTGGCTACTACCGCTCGGTTGGACCTCCCTGATAGGGATCGGCAACGTACTCTGCCGGGTCGGCAGTCGTTTCGCCGATATAGCCCTCGTTGAACGGCCCTGCGATGTACTGGTCGATTGATGTCGCTGCCGGAGCTGCTTCACTCAGGTTGACACCGTTGATCTCCAGAAAGTGCATCTGCTTGGCCGTCAGAGCGGGGGCGAGTGCGCCGCCTTTTCCTGCGAGCGTGTCGGCCCGGTCAAAGCTCGACCCTCCAACGGCTGCCAGGCTTGATGTTCCTCCGGCGCCGACGAGACCTTCACCTTGCCCATCGGCCGGATCATACGTGATAACCGGATTGACGGGGGCGAGTGTGGCGCCCGATCCCAGGATCGCTTCGAGGTGACGTGGGCTGACCAGCCCTTCGCCGGCGTTCTGTGAGATGACTGCCGCCGGGGCATTCACTTCACTGGTTGTGCTGCCGGCACGGCCGGGCAAGGTATCAGTCATTTCGAGCGTTATGATCCCTCCCAGAATCGCCAGCCCGACGACACCAGCAATCGCGGCAACATGAGGTGTCGGATTAATCCGCCTGCTACTTACTGACTGCACGATGGACTCCCTCCTGGCGATTTCGTCGCCTCCTTCGACCGTCCCAGCGGTCGATATCCGATTGTTGATCTGTGCGCGCATCATGCGCGACAGGCGTGCAGCGCACATCCCGCGAATTGACCATTCGCGGTCGGAGGT
>JACCZH010000437.1 GCA_013696045.1 Chloroflexia bacterium | reverse complement strand
GTGTGGTGGTGTTGCTCGATATTTTCCACGCCACCGCGCCATTCAACCCAACCACCGAGCCGATTCTGGCCGGATTTCAGCACGAGGAGGCCGTGACCTTTCTGCGGGAACAGTATGACGAGGATGGACCGTTTCGGATCGAGACTAGTACACCGCTTTGGCAGCCAAATCTGGCGCTTGTGACGGGGCTGGATGATATAGGAGGGCTGTTCGACCCGCTGGCGCTGGTCGGCTACCAGAGTTATCTTGTGCAGGCCAGAACAGACCGGCAGGCAGACGCCTACCGGAACCTCAACGTCCGCTTCATCGTGTCCGACACCGAAACTGGGTCACCGGGGACTGGGTATAGCGAAGCGCTGGCGACCGCCGGCGGGCTGATTATCTGGGAGGCTGACGAATGGAACCCGCGCGCCTGGATCGAAGGCTCCGATGTGGAGCTCGTGGTAACTATCCATGAGCCGGGCCGGCTGACGGTCGGAATTCCCGCTGATGTGGGTCCGGGCACGTTGATCGTGTCCCAGGTTAACTACCCCGGCTGGACGGCCGAGGTAAACGAACGGCAGCGGGCCATCACGCCGTACAATTCAGATCTACAGGCCATCGAGTTCGAGCAGGGTGGAATGATGATCGAGTTCTCGTTCCGCCCGGAGCGCTGGACGCTGTGGCTTGCTGTGGCTGTTGACGGCGGCGGTTGTTGCCGTCCACGCCATCGGTTGGTTGAGTTGGAGGCCGCGAAGGTGACGTCTGGCACGCTATCGACGAATCCAGAGTTAACAACTGGCGTTGCCGCTGTTGTGGACCAACTGCTAATGCTGAGCGTGGTGATTCCCCTTTACAACGAGGCCGAGAGCATACCGGTCTTGCACCGCGAGCTGGTGGAAGCCATTTCCGAATTGGACGGATACGGATCATACGAGCTGATCTTCGTCGACGACGGCTCAACCGACGGGTCGGACAGGACATTGAACGATGTGTTTCAACGCGACCACAATGTCAAGGTTATCCAGTTCCGGCGCAACTTCGGCAAGGCGGCCGGCCTGGCAGCCGGATTCCGGATGGCCGGCGGTGATCACGTTGTAACTATGGATGCGGATCTCCAGGATGTGCCGGCCGAGATGCACAAACTCTTGTTGCCGATCAGCCGCGACGAAGCCGATCTGGTGTCAGGTTGGAAAACGCCGCGGCATGATCCCTTGTCGAAGACGCTCCCCTCGGCCGTTTTTAACCGGGCGGTACGGGCTGTCACCGGGGTAGAGCTGCACGATTTCAATTGTGGCTACAAGGCCTACCGGCACGAGGTGCTCGGCGAGCTCAATCTCTATGGTGAGATGCACCGCTATATCCCGGTGCTGGCGCACTTCCGCGGGTTCAGAGTTGCCGAGGTTCCCGTGGCGCATCGCCCCCGCGCGCACGGGAGCTCCAAGTTCGGCATGGAGCGCTATTTTCGGGGATTTTTCGACCTGATGACGGTCCTGTTCCTGGGGCATTACACCCGCAGGCCGCTGCATCTGTTTGGCTGGATGGGAATCGTCACGTTTGGCGCGGGGTTCGCGATTGACGCTTATCTGGCGTTCCTGAAGCTGGCGTTCGGCCAACCGATCGGCGACCGGCCGTTGTTGCAGCTTGGCGTGTTGTTGATGATTATCGGCGCGGTGTTTATCGTGTTCGGTCTGTTGGGAGAGATGATCGCACACCAGAACCGTCTCAACATGCGCAATGATCAGGGCCCACCCACCGACTACTCGATTCGCCAGGTGCTGCGGCACGATGATTGAGGCTTTTGCCTGTCCGTTGTGTGGAGGAACCTCGTTCAACGCCGAGATTACGTTGAAAGACCGGATTATGCGGACCAGTGACGCCCTGTTTTTATTGGCGCGGTGCCTTGACTGCGGGTTGTTGCGGTTACATCCCCAGCCGGACGGTGTGGCGCTAGCCGGCGCGTACCCGGACGAGTACGCGCCACATGTACGGAAGGGCATTTCTGGTTGGGCCAAGAGCGCGCTTGAGCGACGTTCCGCGCGCTTGCTTGCCGAACACCTCGCAGAGCCGAGACGGGTGCTCGACGTGGGCTGCGCGACCGGGGACCTCTTGCTGGCGATCCGGAGCCGTGGCAATCCAGATGTCACGGGAGTCGAGACGAGCGCGGCGGCGGTTGCTGTTGCCCGCGAACGGGGACTGAATATCGTTGAGGGTGAAATCTTCGATGCCGGTTTCCCCGCTGGAGCGTTCGACACAGTCCTGATATCGCATACTTTGGAGCATGTCCCGGACCCACTGGTGTTTATGCGTGAGGTCCAGCGGGTGCTGTCGCCGGACGGCGCCGTTATTCTCTGGCTACCAAATGCTGGTTCGGTGGAGCGCAGGGTGTTCGGCCGCTTCTGGATCGGGTACGACGCGCCGCGTCACCTCACGACGTTCACTGTTGGCACGCTTGGCAGCCTGCTGCGCTCGGCGGGTTTCCAGATCGAAGAAGTCCGGCACGAGGTGATCGGTCTGGAGTGGGCCTGGGGATTGCGGCTCCTGTTACGAGAATGGTTGCCCACCCTCGAAGGTATCATGCGCAGGCTTCACCCAGTATTGATTCTCCTCTTCACTCCGGCAGCGATGCTGAGCGCTCGACTGCGGCGTAGCGGCCGGATACGAGTGGTTGCAGCGAGGCGTGAGTCTACCCTGGTCTGAGTAGACCAGACGTTGGGCTGGATCAAATCGGTTATTCTTAACTCCGGTGCGGCCTCGCTCGCCGATGGAATTCGAGACATCGAGCTGGTTATATGCGTGGTCTCTCATGGCGCTGGCCGGGAAGGTAGATGTGCTGACTGTGCCGAATAACGTCGACGACATGCGACAGGCACCGAGAGCGGTGTTCACCCCCATCTTGCCCGATGGCGTTACCGCCTGCCTGTTCGATCTTGACGGTGTGCTGACCCAGACGGCGAAGGTACACGCGGCGGCATGGAAGCAGATGTTTGACGCAGTCTTGCTCGATCAATCCAGGCAGACGGGCGAACCCTTTCGTCCCTTTGAGATAGCAACAGACTACGCCGAACATGTGGACGGCAAGCTTCGTCCGGACGGTGTGCGGGCGTTTCTGGCGTCGCGCAGGATCGTGGTTCCGGAGGGATCGGTGGATGATCTTCCAGCGGCACTGACCGTGCAGGGCCTGGGGGCGCGCAAAAATAACCTTCTGCTCGAACTCGTTAGAACAGCTGGCGTCGATGTGTATGAGGGGTCAGTGCGGTTCGTGGAATCTACACGTGATGCCGGGTTGCGGCGGGCGGTCGTCTCATCGAGCAAGAACTGCCGGGAGGTGCTGGTTGCCGCCGGCATTGAGGATCTGTTCGAGGTGCGAGTCGACGGTGTTGTCGCCAGTGACACCGGTCTGCGCGGGAAGCCGGCGCCCGACATGTTCCTTGCCGCCGCCAGCGCGTTGGGTGTCGATCCCATGCACTGCGCCGTGTTCGAAGACGCCGTTGCGGGCGTCGAGGCGGGCCGTGCCGGTTCGTTTGGGTGGGTTGTCGGCGTAGACCGCATCGGCCAGCCAGAGTTGTTGCGCAGCCACGGCGCCGACAAGGTGGTTGCCGACCTCAGCGAGATGATGGAGTATCGATGATTGAACCAGGATTGTTCCCGGTTGATCCATGGTCAGTCTCGGAGCCGGAGCTGTGTTTCGACAGGCTAGGTCAGACAGAGTCAATTTTTGCCCTGTCGAATGGTCATTTTGGATTGCGGGGTAACTTCGACGAGGGTGAGCCCCACCACACACCGGGGACGTACGTGAACGGGTTTTTCGAGACCGTGCCCCTGCCGTATGCTGAGGCGGGTTACGGCTATCCCGAAGAGGGCCAATCGCTGATCAATGTGACCAACGGCAAGCTGCTGCGCCTGCTCGTCGACGATGAGCCGTTCGACGTTCGGTACGGCACTTTGCAGCGCCACGAGCGCACGCTCGACCTGCGCAACGGCGTGCTCAGGCGAGAGGTTGACTGGATCTCGGCGGCGGGCCAGGCGGTCAGGATTCGCTCGACCAGGCTGGTTTCGTTCGTCCAGCGCGCGGTTGCGGCGATCTACTACGAGGTCGAGGCGATCGATGATCCTGCCCGCATCGTCGTTCAATCGACCCTCGTCGCCAACGAGCCCGTACCCGAGCAGACCGATGACTCCCGGGCAGCTGCCGCGCTCCGCGCTCCGCTTATTAGCGAATACCACACGCACAACAACATCAAGGCGGCACTCGGGCATCGGACACGTGGCAGCGGACTGCGTATGGCAGCCGGTATTGACCACATGATCGAGGGCCCGGACGGAACGGTGATCTCGGCGGAGAGCGAGCCCGATCTGGCACGCGTCATGGTTAGCACTGAGCTGGCACCCGGGCAGAAGCTGACAGTGATCAAGCTGCTGGCCTATGGATGGTCGAGCGTACGCTCGATGCCCGCGCTGCGCGACCAGGTAGACGCCGCATTGTCAGCGGCGAAGCGAATCGGATGGGACGGACTCCTGGCTAGCCAGCGTGCCTATCTAAATGACATGTGGGAACGCGCCGACGTGGAGGTGGAGGGCGATCCACAATTGCAGCAGGCGGTACGCTACGCACTCTTCCAGGTGGTGCAGGCCGGAGCACGCGCGGAGCAGCGCCCAATCCCCGCCAAAGGGCTGACGGGACGCGGCTACGACGGGCACACGTTCTGGGACATGGAGACATACATGTTGCCGGTGTTGACCTACACCGCACCCGAGGCCGCCCGCGATGCCCTGTGCTGGCGACACGCCACGCTTGAACTGGCCCGGGAGCGGGCTCACCAGCTGCGTCTGGAAGGCGTGACGTTCCCGTGGCGGACGATCCGCGGCGAGGAGTGCTCCGGATACTGGCCGGCCGGCACTGCGGGGTTCCATATTAACGCAGACATTGCCGACGCGGTTCGTCGCTATGTCGCCGCCACCGGCGATACCGAATTCGAGCGCGGACCTGGTTTCGATCTATTCGTGGAGACAGCGCGCCTTTGGCAATCTCTCGGACATCATGACGCGGTGGGACGATTTCGCATTGACGGTGTGACTGGCCCAGACGAGTACACGGCACTGGTGGATAACAACGTCTTCACCAACATGATGGCGGCTCGCAATCTCCAGGCTGCAGCCGATGTCGTAGCGCGTCATCCGCAACGAGCCGCTGATCTGGGCGTCGACGAACACGAGGTCGACTCGTGGCTCAAGGCCGCCGATTCCATCGTCGTACCCTTCGACGAAGAGCTTGGAGTGACTGCACAATCAGCAGGGTTCACTCGCTACCGGCGTTGGGATTTCGAGAAGACCCGTGACGATGAGTACCCTCTGCAACTGCATTATCCCTACTACCTTCTCTACTCAAGCCAGGTGGTCAAACAAGCCGATCTTGTCTTCGCCCTCTACCTCTGTGGTGACCGCTTCGATCTCGAACAGAAACGACGCGACTTCGAGTACTATGAATCTATAACCGTGCGTGACTCGTCGTTGTCGGCTCCCATCCAGGCCATCGTTGCCGCAGAGGTTGGTCACCTCGACCTCGCCTACAGCTATCTTCGGGAGACATCATTCGTCGATCTTCACGATCTCTCGGGTAACACCGCCGACGGCTTGCATCTTGGCTCATTGGCGGGCGCGTGGCTTGCCGCTGTCGCCGGCTTCGGTGGCCTACGCGACCATGGCGACACGCTGGCGTTCTCCCCGCGCCTGCCTTCTTCACTCACCAGGCTACGCTTTCGGCTGATATACCACGGCCGGCGTATTCGTGTTGATATTGGTTCCGACCAGGTTCGCTACGAACTGCTCGCAGGTGAGCCGTTTGAGGTATGCCACTACGGAGAGCCAGTTACCTTGTCGCAAAGTTCGCCGCAAATTCATTCATACCCTCCGTTAGATGAGCTGCCGGCAATCGAGCCCCCGCCTGGCAGGGCAGCGGGCCGGCATGGAGTGGGCGCCGATGGCAGCGGAGAAGGGCTGGTAACAGCGCTTCCGCGTCAGTGACGGCGCGGGCGTCCAGGCACTACTCGGATTAATGACCACGAAGGGGGACAGGCTCGGGCAACGGGCTCTGCCCCATTTGGGCTTGTCCTGGCGTAGTTTGACGCGGGCGAGACGCCACCAGGTGCGACATCTCACCCGCAAGTGGCTATGGCCTAATCCGCGTTCGTCGTGACCGGTATGGCGGACTTGACGACGGCGGCCAGGCGGGCGATGCCAGTGTCGATTTCGCCCGGCGAGACGGAGCTGAACGAGAGGCGCAGCGAACGCCGGCCCGACCCGTCTGAGTAGAACGACGTGCCAGGAATATAGTCGACGAGCTGTTTGCGACTCTCTCCGATGATGTCGACGGCGTCAACACCTTCTGGGAGCGTCACCCACAGGAAGAAGCCGCCCTGGGGAGTGGTCCAGGTCGTGCCGGCTGGCATCTCGCGCTCAAGAGCGGCCAGCATATGCTGGCATTTCTGCTGGTAGATCGAGCGCAGCTGGTCGATATGCTCGGCCAGCTTGCCGGTGGAGATGTACCACTCAGCCAGTGCAGCGGTGTAGGTGTTGCGCAGGCTGTCCGTGCGGCCGCGTGAGATGGCGGCAATAATTTCGACCGGACCGGCACACCAACCGAGACGCAGTCCGGCGGCAATGGTCTTCGAGAGCGTTCCAAACAGCAACACTGATCCCGGCTTGGCCAGTCCGTAAATGGTGGGCTTCTTCTCGCCGCCGAAACGCAGGTCGATATAGGCGTCGTCTTCCAGAATCAGGAGGCCACGCTCATCGGCAATACAGGCTAGTTCCTTGCGGCGTTCCAACGTGAGCTCGACGCCGGATGGATTCTGAAAGGTTGGGATCGTGTAGAGAAACTTGGGTTGCTTGCCCTCGGCGGCGAGCTTGTCGAGTGTTTGCTCGACTTTAGCCGGGTTGAGACCTTCGTCGTCAACCTCAACGCCGATCACCTCCGCGCCGGCCAGGTTGAACATGCCGATAGCGCCCATCCAGGCAGGAGCGTCTGC
>JACCZH010000416.1 GCA_013696045.1 Chloroflexia bacterium | reverse complement strand
CTCAATGACCATCGTATCGTGCCGGTTGGCACCGCTCAGCCGGATCGCGAGCGGGATGCCGGTTCGCTCGACCACAAGATGGCGTTTCGTTCCCGGTTTGCCCTTATCCGTCGGATTCGGCCCGGTGTGCTCGCCCCCCTTTTTGCCGGGACACTGGCGCTGTCCAGGCTCGCCCGGCTCCAATCAAGCTGCTCGGCGTGTCCCAGCCGGTCGAGCAACGTCTGGTGCAGCCGTTCCCAGACACCCGCCTCGTCCCAGTCACGTACGCGTCGCCAGCAGGTGACGCCGCTGCCGCAACCCATCTCCTGTGGCAGCATCTCCCAGGGAATGCCGCTCTTGAGCACGAAGATGATGCCGGTGAGCGCCGCGCGGTCCGAGACCCGTGGGCGGCCTCCCTTGGGTTTGGGTGGCTCGGGCGGCAAGAGCGGCTCGATGATCGTCCAGAGTTCGTCGGTGACAAGTGGTGTAGCCATAATACACCAACCCTATCACTCGACTCCCGATACGTTTTGAAAGGCACTCTAAACCGTGGGGTTGCCAGTATTCTGAGTTGAGGTATCCACATGCTTCTATGATGACAGGGAACATGCGCGAGCGCTGGGACGGCCCCCACTGGCGCTGGTGGGCGCTGACCGGGGGAATCGGCATGGTCGTGCTCACCTTCGTTCTGGTGACGCTTGCGTCGACTGTTCTCGACCAGTCGATAGCGGCACTCCTCACGCTTGTCTTGCTGGCCGAGCTGCTGATTCTCAGTATGATGGGGTCCGGCATGCTTAGCGCCACGTCGCGGCGCATGAGCCGTGGCGGTCTGGCTCGCGAAACCGCGACACTTGATGTCGATTACGCGGCACGAGCCCGGAGCACGTTCGAAAAAGAACGTGACCGAGACGCGCGCGACCGGCGCACCATCCGTTATGCAATCATGTTGTTGCCCGTGTTAGTGGCATGTGTCTATCTACTCGCGCGTTAAAGTGAGACAGGCAACCATTATGTGGATCTGGATACTGGCCGTTCTCATCGGTGGCTTCGGCTTCACCATCGGAGTCGAGCTGCTTCTGACGCGGCTCGGGATTCGCCCTGTCGATCCCGCCGCGCGTTCAGGTGGCCTGCGCGACGTAGCCCAGAAGGTCAACAACTGGAGCGCCAGCCGGCGTGCCGGCCACGACGGCCGCCGGGCCGGGGACCGCGACCGGAGCTAAGGGCAGGGGCAGGTTCCTGCCCTTTCTCGATGGACCATGTGCCCGGCTCACCCCCGCGCAACCCGTCCGCGCAGGGTCGCCAGTGCCATGGACATACTCACGACCCCGACGCTGATGATTGCGACGACACCCTCAAGCAAGACCTGTGGCTGCCAGCCACCATAAAGCAGCGAGCGAAGCGCGGCCAGCAGATAGGTCATTGGATTGTATGTGGCAATCGCGCTGAGCCAGCCGGTTAGCGCCTCTTGTGGCAGTGTCGACGTGGTTAGAAACGCGAAAGGAAAAAACAGGAGGAAGCTGGATGCCACCGCGCCGGGTGATCCAGTCTTGAGCGCGATTGCGTATGGGAAGCCGGTGAACACCAGTCCCCAGAACCCGGTCAGCGTCATGAACACCAGCATTCCGAGAATGCCGGTCTCAAACCCCACACCGACCGCGAAACCCAGCAGCAGCACCGGTAGCGTCAGTGCCACCACCAACGCCAGGTCGGCGATCATCAGCCCCAGCAGCAGCGCCAGCCGGCGCATTGGCGTCATCAGGAGCCTGTCAAAATAACCGGACTGGATGTCGGTAACCAGCGCGGTCGCCCGCGAGACCCCCGTAACGGCGAAGACGATAGCCGTCGGCAGCTGGAACGCCCGGAAATCCAGCCCTGGGATGCCACGCTCCGCGAAGTCCTGTAGTGCACCGATGTTCACGGTGAAAAAGAACAGTGGAATGACCAAGGATGGAATGATGACTTCTGGTTCCCGGGGCAACGCGCGCAGCGCCCTGATCGCGACCGACCAGAGATCTCCGGCAAAGCTCGATTTGCGTGCCTGGACGGATGCCGCAGGCAGGTGATTCAGTGGCCCGGGCGTCACTATGTTTGTTGCCATTACTCATTATCCTCTTCAAGCCGGTTTCCGGTCATCGTGAGAAACACGTCGTCAAGTGTTGGTTCTCTTAGCGTCAGTGCGCGCACGCGAATACCGGCCTCTGCCAGCGCAACCGCAATGGGCGATACGACGGCCGGACCGTCAGATGTTGACGCGGTCAGTTCGTCGCCATGGATCTCTACGTCTCCGACGCCTGGAACGGTGGCGACTACATGGCTGGCTTTCTCAATCTCGGTATCCTCTACCTGCACCAGGACGAAACCCGAGCCAACCGAGCGCTTGAGTTCCGTGGGTGTGCCCTCGGCAACGATCTGGCCGTGGTCGATAATTCCGACGCGATCCGCCAGGGCATCGGCTTCTTCAAGGTACTGGGTGGTTAGAAAGATGGTCATCCCAAGTTCGTCGTTGAGACGCCGCACTTCGCTCCAGACTTTGGCGCGCGAGACAGGATCCAGTCCAGTGGTCGGCTCATCTAGAAACAGCACCTCGGGGTTGTGAATGAGCGCCGCCGCCAGGTCAATCCGGCGCTTCATGCCGCCGGAATATCCTTTGATGCGATCGTCGAGTGCGTCTCCCAGATCGACTAGCTCGGCTAACGTACTGAGCCGCTGGTTGATCTCGCTGCGCGTCAGGCCGTAGTAACGGCCCTGTTGGCGCAGGAGCTCTGCGCCGGTCTGTTGATTGTCGAGCGCGGTTGCTTGCAGCGCGGCGCCGATACGCAGGCGAACTTCGCCCGGTTGCTTGCTGACGTCATACCCGGCAACCATAGCGCGCCCTCCACTGGGGGCGGTCAAGGTGCAGAGGATGCGGCTCGTAGTCGACTTGCCTGCCCCATTTGGGCCCAGGAAACCGTAGATTTCCCCACGCCGGACCGCCAGGTTGATGCCATCAACGGCAACGAAGTGCCCGAATCGCCGTTCGAGTCCGATCGCTTCAATAGCGAGGTCGTT
>JACCZH010000415.1 GCA_013696045.1 Chloroflexia bacterium | reverse complement strand
GAACGAGGGATCCGCTTCTTTGGTCCACAACCGAGGCGGCTTACGGATCCCTCGTTCCTCGGGATGACAGACAAAGACGCCTACTCCCACCAGAGCCCGGCGGGACACCGGGCGTAATCAATTGCGCCCCTACGAAACGAGGTTCCGACTATCCCCACTGCTTCTTCAGCTCAGGCACCAACTCCTCAGCAAACGTGCGCACCTCAGGGGTGATGTCGTTCGGGACATGCACCAGGAAATCGGTGATGCCGAGCCCCTTCAGTTCTTCCATTCTCTGCCGCAGCGCGTCCGGATCGTTCAAAGAATCCATCGGCAGCGTTGTCGAACGGCGAATTTCGCTGGGGTCACGGCCGGCTGTCTCAGCCGCGGAGTTGACCTTGGCGGCGCGCTCCTGATACTCATCGTTGGAGCGGAAGTTGTTGTCCCACTGGTCGGCGAACTGGCCAATGATCCGCAGCATACGGTCACCCGAGCCACCGACCACCAGCGGCATCGGATTACGCACCGGCTTGGGTTCGAAGATCGCTTCCTTCAACTGGTAGAACTTACCGTCGAATGTGCTTTTGTCCTGCGACTGCAACATCTTGAACATCTTCAGGGCCTCGCGCAGCATCGACACCCGGTCGCCGGCGCGCGGGAAGTCATAACCAAACATCTCGTGCTCGCCCTCAAACCAGGCGGCTCCAACGCCAAGCAATACCCTGCCATTGGAGATGTGGTCCACAGTGGTCACCATCTTGAGCAGCAGGGCGGGGTTGCGATAGGTAATGCCGGTGACCATCGGGCCGATCTCGATCGTGCTCGTTGCCTCGGCCAGGCCGGCCAGGAGCGTCCAGCCATCCAGATTCGGGCCGGTTCGCGGGTCTGACAGCGGGATGATGTGATCGAACACCCAGGCCGACTCAAAGCCCCAGTTCTCGGCCGCCTGGAACCACTCCTTGATTTCAGACCACTCACGATGATGCTGGCTGCAACGAATTCCAAAACGCACACTGTGTTGCACGGTATATCCTTTTCTATTGAAGGGTCCTAGCGTCTCGTGCTCATACTTTCGCAGTATAAGCGCGATCCGTCCAGAGTTTTGTGACAGGAAACGCCAGCAATGCCCGAAGAACCGCGTCAAACGCCTCCGCCTGGTCCGTTACGCCTCCCCAACGCTCGCCGGGTGCTTGCGATTGCAAGCGGCAAGGGTGGCGTTGGAAAGTCCACTGTCGCCGTCAATCTGGCTCTGGCGTTAGCTGCCAGGGGTCACCGCGTGGGGCTGCTGGACGCGGATGTACATGGACCCAACGTGCCGCTGATGCTCGGAGTGCGCCGCAAGGAGTCTGTGCGCGGCTGGGAAGCGATGCTGCCGATCGGTTCTGCCGCCCACGCGCCGGAACAGAGATTACCCGCACTTGAACGCTATGGCATCAAAATGATGTCTGTTGGCCTGCTGGTTGGCGAGGAGCAGTCAGCCATGCTGGAGAACGTCTCGATGGTTGGCTTGATGGTGCGCCATCTGCTGACGATGGTCGAATGGGGCGAGCTTGACATCCTGCTGATCGACTTCCCGCCCGGCACCAGCGAGCCGCAGGCGACTCTGCTCGCGACCGTCGCGCTGGACGGTGTCGTCATGGTGGTCACGCCGCAGGATCTGGCGCTGCTCGACAGCACCCGCGCCATGAACGCATTCGCGCAATCCGGCGTGCCGATGACCGGTGTCGTCGAAAACATGAGCTACTTGATCTGTCCCTGTTGCGACGAGCGTATTCAGGTCTTCCATCGCAGCCAGGTGCCCCGCGCCATCACCGCCGGCGACGTCCCGCTGCTGGCGGAGATCCCGATCGAACCCACCATCTCCGAAGCCGCCGACACCGGCCGCCCCATGATCGTGACCCACCCCGATTCCCGTCAGGCGGCCGTGTTTCTGGAGCTGGCGGGAGTGGTGGCGGGACGACTTGGGATGTAAGCTATAGACACCAAAATGACACAGCGTCTACACACAAACGGAGGCAGGTTATGGCCCAGTTACAAGTGCAACTTAGTGACGACCAACTTGAAGAACTTCGGCGCTACGGTAGTCAGCAACAGATACCCATTTCCGAGCTGATCGAAAGCTATGTGAACTATCTACTAGCGGGCGGTCCGCCAGTGCCGATGTCCATGGATGACGTACCCTCAGGCGCTGAATTGGCCGCTATTGCTACATATGGCAAGGCCTTTGATTGGCTCGCAGACGAGCCTGACCTCTACTCGCTCGAAGATGGCGAACCTGTGTGAGTACCGATTGGACGCTTGCGAAAGGTGACATAGTTCTCATAACGTTCCCTTTTACAGATCTCTCCGGCCAGAAGGTGCGCCCCGCCCTTGTCATTGGCCAGCCGGACAGCGATGACATCCTCCTCGCATTCATCACGAGCCGGCTCAATACAAACAACCCTGAGCTGGAACTCCTACTTGAGCCATCCAATCCCGAGTTCCTCGCGTCTGGTTTGAAAGTTGCGTCACTGATACGCCTGAGTAAAGTCGCTACCTTGGATCGCATGCTAGTGCGACGCCGACTAGGAAGTATCGGCCCAGAAACACAGCAGTCGGTGGATCACGCTCTACTACTACAGCGACACTTGTGACAAGATCACGTCGATTCCTCGGTCTCCTGCAGAACCTCGAGGATACGCTGCCAGATGCCGGCGGTGCGCCAGCGCTGGTAGCGGCTTTGGACGGTCTGCCAGGGGCCGAAGTGCTCGGGCAGCTCCCGCCAGGAAGCCCCGGTTCGCACCACCCAGAACATACCCGCCAGGAGCGTCCGATGGTCGTTGGCCGGGCGGCCGGGCGACAGCTGCT
>JACCZH010000389.1 GCA_013696045.1 Chloroflexia bacterium | reverse complement strand
TTGATCGCGCCGAGGTGCGGCAGCGGATGGTAACCCGCGCTGCATCCAGCGCCGCCAGGAAGTCCGCGCGATCCCGGCCAACGAACTGCTTCGGATCGTACTGGAATTGATAGAGGTGCCAGCCGTGGCGCGTAATTCGGTCGTCGACCCTGAGCGGAGCCAATCCCGGTAGCTCCGCCAGCGCCCCGGTC
The DNA here is from genome assembly GCA_013696045.1 of Chloroflexia bacterium. GTDB lineage: Bacteria > Chloroflexota > Chloroflexia > Thermomicrobiales > CFX8 > JACCZH01. Next base: position 3,165 of record JACCZH010000389.1, on the reverse strand, counting down.
AGGCGAGCGGCGCTGTGATTGCGCCGCGCCATCTGCTCGGGCAGACGTTCCAGTTGGGCGAGCAGGATCGCCCCCTGCCATTCGGTCATGCGGAGGTTGCGACCCGGCATGACGTGGTCGAACATGCCGTCAGATTGCCGCCCGCGACCGGTGTTGTGGATCGACCATACCCGGTCGTGCAGCGCCGCGTCGTCGGTCACCACCGCGCCACCTTTGCCGGCGGTGATGTTCTTGCTCTCCTGAAACGAGAAACAGCCGAGATCCCCGATGACGCCGACTCCCTGGCCACGCCACTCGGCGCCCCACGCCTGACAGGCGTCTTCCAGCACCGGCAACCCGGATGCCCGCGCGACCTCCAGCACGCCGTCCATGTCGGCTGGCAACCCGCCGATGTGAACCGGCACGATCGCCTTCGTCTTCGGTGTAATCGCGGCGGCGATCAGCGACGGATCGATGGTGTTGGTGGTGGGGTCGATATCGACGAACACCGGTCGGGCGCCGAGCGTCAGCATCGCACCGGCCGTGGCGATGAAGGTCCAGGCGCTGGTGATCACCTCGTCGCCGGGACCGACGCCAAGCGCTTCGAGACCGGCCTCCAGCGCGAGCGTGCCGTTGGGCGTGCAGACCGCGTGATTCGCGCCCTGGAACATGGCGAAAGCTGTCGAGAAGTCGTCGACCATCGGACCCGAAAGCTCGCTCCACTGGCCGGATTCGAGCACGGCAACCAGGTTGTCCCGCTCACGATGATCATGGATCGGCCATTCAGGGAAGAAGCCGGTGCAGGCGGGCGTGCCGCCGTCGATGGCGAGGGTATCGCTCATGGGGTGGCCCTTGCTCGCGGATGCCACCAAACGTGGCAGGCAGCAGATGTTCCCGGCATAATAGATGCGACCGATGGCCATGTCGAGTGAGTCCAGGACGCGCGAGAAGGGGAGATGACATGCCATGGCAACCACAATGACAGCCACAACAGACGATGCCACATCGCTATCCGATTCGGATAGTGCGCAACTCAGGATATACAACCTGGTGATCGGACTGGTGCATCTGGCGCAAACGATCGCGATGGTGGCGCTGACCAACGACTTCTCGCTGCCGGTCACCCGTACATTCCTGTCCGGTCCCCCGGGCACCGCTCCGTCACAGGAGCCCTGGTTTGAGGTCACGCTGGGCTATGCCGTGGCCGCGTTTCTCTTTCTGGCCGCGATCGACCACCTGTTGATGGCGGCGCCCGGCGTGAACCGCTGGTACAACGGCATGATCGCCAGCGAGCGCAACGACGCCCGCTGGATCGAATACTCCGTCAGCGCATCGCTGATGATCGTGTTGATCGCGATGCTCACCGGCGTCTCCGATATCGGGGCGCTGATCGCGATCGCCGGCGTGAACGCCTCCATGATCTTCTTCGGGCTCGTCCAGGAAGTCATCGGCCGGCCCAGCGGCGGCCGCGTGAACTGGATGCCGTACATCTATGGATGCTTCGCTGGCGCCGTGCCGTGGGCAGTCATCGCGTTGCAGATCGCGTCGTCGGAATCGCAGGGCCCCGGGCCACCGACATTCGTCTACGGCATCATCGTTTCGCTGTTCCTGCTCTTCAACACGTTTTCGGTCAATATGGTGCTGCAGTACAAGCAGGTGGGGCGTTGGCGGAGCTACGTGTTCGGTGAAAAGGCGTACATCCTGCTCAGCCTGATCGCAAAGAGCCTGCTCGCCTGGCAGGTGTTCGCCAATGTCCTGGTTGGGTAGGGGCCGAACCTCCAGTCGAGGGTGACGCAGACCGGATTGCCTGTTTCAGACGCCTGGCCGTCCCTGCCGGAAACGAGGGTGGAACTGCCGAACCACCCAGGACAATGCTGGATGATAGCGGCGCTCCAGTGTTGGGGGATAGGCGACGACCTCCCCGCCGAAGCCGAGCTTGAATTGGGTGACGCCGTCCAGGTTCGACCCGTGCTTGCCACTCGAGTGACTGCTGGCATCGCTTCCTGATGACCGCGGCTCCGAGATAATCCCGCCCGGGTCGTAACGGGCGCCGCTATGTTCGCGTGTCCAGCGCATCACGTGGAAGGAGCTAAAAGTGATGTCAGGGCTTATGCACAAGTGGGCCGAACCAGCGATATGATCGTCCGCCGGTGTGAGATGGCGTTCACCACATCCCCCTAGTGGTCCAGAGGCACATCCATGACGCGACATAGCACTGGTTCCGGGCTCTTGAGCATCACTCATCTACGGCAACGACCACGAGCATCCAAGTGATGCATAAGCCCTGATTCGAACCAGGCTTCTCGGTAGGCATAGACATAGTTGTTGCGTCCCCCTATGATCAGTTGAATTCGTCGTTTGATCGTAAATTAAAAGAAGCTAGGAGTCTGCCATGATCTATGAGTTGCGCAGCTACGACATCCACCCTGACAACTGGGATGGGTATGTTGAGTGGGCGGAAGATATCATGATGCCGCTGCATTTTGATAAGTTCGACTTCCCGCTGGTGGGCTTCTTTGAAGCCGTATCAGCTGAGAACACGGAGCACGACTCCTTCAACCGAACCGTTGGAGTCCATTGGATACTGGCTTGGAGCAGTATTGAGGAGCGCCACCAGCGATGGACCGAGTTCCGCGCTGATGATGAATACAAGGTTGCTGTGCAAGCAGCTCGTGACGAGAACGGTCAGCCTTTGTACCACATGAAGGAGCAAGTCACCTTCCTCAAAGCCTGGCCCGTGTCGCCGATGCAGTGAGCTCAGCACACAGGTAGGACGTAAGAGAAACTTTGCTGTTAACAGCCCATGCATGAGCGATTGCCGAAGTCTGCGTTGGTACGCTTCGGCAATCCTCCTGCGCTCAGCCTATGACACCCGAATGCCCTCGTGCAGAACCACCACAGTGATTCGCAGGAAGGGCTACTAGAGCGGATTGCAGGTTCGTTGACGGCGTGGCACGATGGGCGGATGGCACGAGGCTATTCCCGCGATCTCCGTGAGCGACTGCTCCAGGCTGTGGCGTCAGGTCTGTCCGTAGTTGAGGTGGCCCGTATCACTGGCGTCAGTGCACGCACCATCGGACGGTACAAACGCAAAGCCGCCACCGGTGCATCGCTGGAGCCCGGGCTCTCCCCTGGCGGACCACGCAAGATCACGGCATCGGAGGAGGAGACGTTGCGCGCCCAGGG
>JACCZH010000380.1 GCA_013696045.1 Chloroflexia bacterium | reverse complement strand
TCAAGCGTCGTATCGGCTCTGCGTCTTCCACCTCCTAAAGCGCTTTCCAGGTCATCTCCAGGTCAAGCGGATAAATCGGGCGGACGAGCTTCTTGTAGTCATAACGATCGAGGTGCGGGCTGGTGAGGCCGGGTGTGTCCACTTCGATGATTTGCTTGGCGACTGGGGTGAAGGCAGCCCGGTAGTGGACCCAGGACTTCACCACGATGATTTGTTTATCGGTGGGCTCGATGCCCTGGCTGCGCAGGACTTCGAGGTCGGTGGGTTGATAGCGATAGGTAGTGGTCACGACCTGAACCTTGCCGCCTCCGGCACTCTCGATCTCGAGCACCACCGTCGGGCCGAGCTTGTGCGTGGTTCCGGTGCCCATCGGGCCTTTATGGACGAAGGTGCCGTTCGTGATGCGCGCGACCTTTGCGGCGACATCCAGTGGCTCGCCATGGAACTTGTCAACCTTCGCGCCAAGCTTGAGCTGTACGCTGTTGCCCTCGCCGACCGCGATGGCCTGTTGGACGGACTCCGGATCGACGATGGGCACAACGACGGCGTTATCCGCGCCGAGCCGCAGCAGCGCTTCGAGCATTACCGTGCCGTCGGCCGGCGTGCCGCCTCCGGGATTGTCCCCGATGTCAGCCATGACAACCGGGCCGTCTGGGGCGGCCATCGCTTTTTGCACTGCCTGATCCACCGGGGTTGGGTTTAACTTGAAATCCTCACGCCGGTTCCAGATGTAGTTGGCGATGCGCGCCGCCGCTTCCTGGGCCTGCTCAGGGTTGTTGTCAGCCGTGACAATGATTGTGAAGTTGGTGGGTTCGATGTCGGCGAAGAAGAAGCCGGGCAGGTAGCTGACGTTTACGATGCCAGGCTCGCCCTCGATATCGTGCGCCAGGTGCTTGACGCTCAGCATCGGCTCGGCATGGGTGTACTGTCGTTGCCCTCCGGCCAGAAGCGGGATCTTTACGACGGCTGCGGTTGGTTTGACTCCGCCGCGCACAATCTGTGCCAGGATCAAGCCCATCTCGTAGGCGCGCTCGTAGGTGTCAGTGTGCGGGTACTCGTCGTAGGCTACGCAGACAGTCGCCAACCCGACCATATTCTCGGAAATATTGCCGTGCAGATCCAGCTCAACGATTACCGGCATCTCCGGGCCGACCACTTCGCGGACGGCGCGCAGGATGTAACGCTCACCGTCGTCGTCCAGTTCGGAGACCATCGCGCCGTGTAGCGCAAGCAGCACGCCGTCCAACGGCCCGGTTTCAAGTGCGGAACGCAGGCCGTCGCACAGCCAGTCCGTAAGCGTCTGTGTCGCTTCGGCAGTGACGGGTCCGGCTGGAGTGGCATGCGCGTAGATCGTCGGAACGATGTCAAAGCTGAAATCTCTGGCCGCGTCGATGAAGCCGCCCATAGCCGATTTCGTGCCGCCGTAGACCTCGATGAGTTGTTGGCCCTCAGGTATGCCTTGCTCCTCGAAGTCCGAGAGTTTCGTTGGCACAGTCGCAAAGGTGCTGCTCTCATGAGCAATTCCGCCGATGGCAACGCGCATGCTGTTTCCTCCTCATTGCTCGCGATCAGTTGCAGCGCACACTCTAACCGATTCGTAAGATGGTGAACGCCTCCGCCAGTGGCAGCCCTGCTTCGGCGCCGATGGATGCCGCGCGCTCACGCCAATTGCCCGGCAACGCTGAAGGATCCGGTGTTTGACTGTCATGGGTAAGGCGCGCGTGGATTTTGCGGTCGAAGCCTGCTGTGATATCGACGTAGCTGGTCGCGACAGCGCTTGAGAAGAGCCAGACTTCCTTCACGGCATGTGGCCGCAACCCGTCAACGGCGTGCTCGGGGAAGACGAGTGCGTCGCGGGCGAGCGGATAGACGGCGTCGAGCGCTACCCTGCCCACGACGCGGTGATCGCGATGGGACAGGTAGGGTGGCAACGGGTGCTCGGGGTCGTGGGTGAAGAGGACATCCGGGCGCCAGCGCCGGATCCAGGCTACAAGCTCGCCACGCAATCGTCGCGTCTCCTCAACATCGCCGTCGGGGTAGCGCAGAAAGGCAACCTCGCTGATGCCGATACGGGACGCGGCCTCGGTTGCTTCCCGCTCGCGGCGCATGGCGACGGCACGTGGGTCGGCTCCGCGTTCGTTGGAACCCTTGTCGCCCGACGTCACCAGCAGCAACCGGACCGAGCAGCCGTTGTCGATGGCCTGGGCCAGGGTGCCGCCGCACCAGCTCTCAATGTCGTCGGGGTGGGCTGCGACAGCCATGACTGGCGAGTTCCTGGGAGCATCTACGATTTGCACGAGAGCAGTCCTTTCCGCTCACTGGTTTGCGGGTTAGGATGGGCGTCTTGATGGCATTGTTGCACGGATATCGAACCCGAGGATCGACTTTTAGCGCGGAGATTGGACAAAATGATGGATTCACAGATTGTCTGGACTCGCTGGGATGATCCGGGATTGGAGCACCTTCACTTGAGCCGGTCTCCAGACGGAAGCGTTGAGGCAGAGAGTATCGTGGTCGGTGTAGCCGATGGCCGGCCATTCAGCTTGCGTTACTATGTCGAATCCGACACGAGCTGGCGCGTGCGGCAATGCAGGGTCGAAGCTCTTCAGGGCGCCGTCAGGATTGACTTGCGTTCCAACGGCGACGGAACCTGGGCCGGCTCAGATGGCGAAGGGCTTCCAGAACTGGCTGGTTGTATTGACGTCGACATTGAGGCCACGCCGTATTCCAACACGTTGCCAATCCGGCGTTTGAACCTTCAGCCGGGAGAGTCAAGAGAGATCGGCGTCGTCTATGTCTCGGTTCCGACACTCGATGTTTCCGTCAAAAGGCAAGTGTATACGTGCCTGGAGCGAGACCGGCGCTACCGCTTCCAAAGCGTCGACAGTGGCTTCACTGCGGACTTGCCAGTCGATCGCGATGGATTGGTGCTCGATTACCCGGGCCTCTTTCGGCGTGTGAATCTGCCGCTGTCACCGACCGTCGATTGAGCACCAATCAACGGTCGGGATGACGGTCGCGCTTCTAGGTAGAAGCTTCCAATTCCGCTATCTGCTCCTCGACCAGGGTCACCAGTTCGCCCATCGTCTCGGCGTCAAAAACAAGCTTCGCCCCGGCTGTATCGAACAGGTCGGGCAGTGATTTCGTTGCGCCAAGAGCCAGCGCCTGGCGGTAGTCGGCGGTCGCTTGCACCGGATCGTTCAAACTGTTACGCCAGACCTGGAGCGCGCCGAGCTGGGCGATGCCGTACTCGATGTAATAGAAGGGGTAGAGGAAGATGTGCAGCTGACGATACCAGCGTGCTACGCGCTCCGCATCCAACCCGCTCCAATCGATGCCCGGCTCAAAGCGCGAGCGGATCTTCAGCCAGGCTGCGTCTCTGGCAGAGGCGTCGTCGCCCTCTTCGCTAGTGTAGATCCAGTGCTGGAAGGCGTCCACCGAAGCGATGTGCGGCAGGATCTCCAGGATGCCTTCGAGATGCTCGATGCGTGCCCGGCTAGCGTCGGCGCTCGAGTAATAACCGCCATCTTCACGCGCGAGATATGGGGCGGTGAGTAGCTCCATCGACATCGAGGCGACCTCGGCCATTTCCGAACCGGGATGACGCTGCCACATCAGCGGCTGCTCGTGCGCCTCAAAGACATGGAAGGCATGCCCGGCCTCGTGGAGCAGTGTGCGCACATCGCCTCCAACGCCGACCGAGTTCATGAAAATGAAGGGCAAACCACGGTGCGGAAAGGACGTGCAGTAGCCGCCCGGCGCTTTGCCCTTGCGGCTCTCTAAATCGAGCAGGCGCTTCTCCGCCATCTGATCGAAATAGCCGCCTAACGTGGGATCAACCTTGCCAAAGATCCCCACGGCGCGCTCGACGAACTCGGCGACATCGGTGAACGGCTTCAATGCCGGCCGGCCCTCGGGATCGACGTCGGTGTCCCAGGGACGTAACTCTTCGAGCCCCATCTGCTGGCGGCGACGCTCGTGGATGCGCTCCACCGCCGGCACAACGGTTTGCTCGACGGCATTGTGGAAGCTCTCGCAATCCTCCGGCGTGTAGTCGAAGCGGTTCTTCTCATGGAAGATGTAGTCGCGATAGTTGTCGAACCCGGCGTTGGCCGCGATCTTCGCGCGCACCGCGTATTGCGCATCGAAGAGTGTAGCCAATTCGTCGCGAGCGTCGATGTAGGGTTGTGCGCCCAGCCGGAAGGCGCGCTCGCGGACGTCGCGGTCGTTGTCCAGCAGGAAGGGTTGCAGCTGCGGCAGCGTCTTTTCGTCGCCGTCCCAGTCCACGGTCATGCCGCCGGTGATCTTCTGGTAACGTGCGTTGAGCTTGGCGATCTCGGATTGCAGGGGCAGGTTCGCGTCGCGATAGAGATCGATCTGGTTCTGGAAGCGGCGCAGCATCGTGTCGAGGTCGTCGCGGCTGTAACCAAGCTCAATCAAACGCTTACTCAGCTTGACCTGCTGCTCCTTCACCCTCGGGGAGATGTCGCTGGTGAAGCGTAGATAGGCGGCTTCGGCGTCGGAGTCCGCCGTGTTGGTCGTGTAGGCCACTCCCGACATGGAGGCGGCTTCAAATACCAGTTCATCCAGCGTCGACCATTCCTGGAGCCACGGCTCGACGTTATCGTTGCTGAGGGGCCGCTCGGCCAGCGATTCGTAGTACGGTGCGATATCGTCCCAGGTTGCGTCGCTGAATGTTTCCGGCGAAGCCGGCAAGTTGCTGGTCGTCATACAATCCACTCCTGCGTGACTATGTCCATCGATGGACGTCTGTCCGGGCCTAGAATCCATGTTAGCATTCACTTCCGAGAGGACAGGGTTGCCAGTGTTCCGCCGAATTAGCCGCACGCTGTTTCGCTCACGCGCGTTTGGGGTCGAGGTCTACGCGCTGTACCTCGCCGCGAAAGATCCCCGCACCCCGTGGTATGCGCGAGTGCTAGCGGGAATCGTTGCTGCCTACGCCTTGAGCCCGCTGGATCTGATTCCCGACCCGATTCCGGTCCTGGGGTTGCTGGACGACATCATTCTGATACCAATTGGCCTGAAACTCGTGACCCGGCTGATTCCCGAGGCGCTCATGATCGAGAGCCGGGAGCGGGCGGCTGTTTCAACGATCACCCGGCCCCGCTTCTGGCGCTGGATCGGTATAGCGTCGGTGATCATCGTGCTGATCTGGATGGCGCTGCTGGGACTATTCCTGTATCTGATGGTTATCTGGATCTGGTGAGCGAAGGGCTCTGTATACCATTCGCGCGCCCAGATGTTCATGGCATGATCCAGGCATAGTGGTAGGCCAAGCGGATTGGACATGCATGGACGTACTCACACTGGTGCTGTTTCTCATTGGGATTGTGCTCTTGATTGCCGGCGCCGAGTTGCTGGTTCGGGGCGCGTCTGCGCTGGCGGCGATCTTCGGCATCTCGCCACTGGTCGTCGGATTGACCGTCGTCGCTTATGGCACGAGCGCGCCTGAGCTTGCGGTGAGCATTCAGTCTGGCTTGAGCGGACAATCCGACATCGCGCTTGGCAACATTGTCGGCAGCAACATCGTCAACGTCCTCGGGGTGCTGGGCATCTCGGCCGCTGTCGCACCGTTGGTGGTGGCCCGGCGTCTCGTGCGGCTTGAGGTTCCGCTGCTGATCGCAGCCTCTGTGCTGCTATGGTTGTTTGCGCTCAACGGGCGGCTCGGTCCGATTGAGGGCGGCATTTTCGTTGCTGGGCTAGGTATCTACACCGTTTTTCTTATCCGGGCCAGCCGGAGAGAAGAACTGTCGGGCCGATTCGACACCAGCGACAGCTCCCGTCCGTCCATCCAGGGGCTGGCTGTGCGTCTCGCTATGGTGCTGGCCGGATTGGCACTTCTGGTCCTTGGCGCGCGCTGGCTGGTGGCGGGCGCCGTCGAATTGGCCCGGACGTTGGGAGTGACCGAGCTGATCATCGGGTTAACGGTCGTCGCGATAGGGACATCATTGCCGGAGATTGCTACCTCACTGGTCGCCTCGCTGCGTGGCGAGCGTGATATCGCTGTCGGTAACATCGTCGGCAGCAGTGTCTGTAACATCCTGCTGGTGCTTGGCATGACGAGCCTGATCCTGCCGGGCGGAATAATCGTTGCCGCTTCGGCGCGAAACTTTGACATTCCGGTGATGACGGCGGTGGCTATCGTCTGCCTGCCGATCTTTTTCACCGGCCATCTCATCTCCCGCCGGGAAGGACTGTTGCTGCTGGGGTACTACGCAGCCTATGTGTCGTATCTGTTCCTGCGAGCTTCTGAACATGCGGCTTTGGGTGCGTTTAGCGTGGTCATGCTGGCATTCGTTGTGCCCCTTACCGCGCTTGCCCTGGCAATGATCGCTGTGCGAGCGTTCCGTGAGCGCGATCGCAGCGCCGGGCGCGCGTGAGGCTAGTCGGCGGCCGGCAGTTTGGGTGACTTGGCTTCGTGTGCAACTTCGCGCCGGGTCAGATAGGCGCCGCCATACTTCGCGGCGAAGAAGCCGCCCACCAGAAGAACCAGGAAGGCCAGCGTCAAGTATTCGAAGTAGTTGTCGATCCAGTTCTGGATAGTTGGGCCGAAAAAGAAGATCAACGTGGCAACCAGAAAGAAGCGGCCGCCACGGCCGAGGACGGAGGCCAGCATGAACCGTTTGAAGTTAAGTTCGGCTACGCCGGCGGTGATAGTGAACACTTTAAAGGGGATTGGCGTGAATGCCGCCGCACCCACCGCCCAGACATCATAGCGTTGGTAGAGGCGTTCGGCTGCCTGGACTTTCTGTGGCTTGAAGAGCCGGTGCACGATTGGCCGGCCGCCGCGCCTTCCGATAAGATAGCCCAGCGCCGCGCCGCTCACGGATGCGACGGTGGCGAGCGCCGCGAAGATCAGCGCCAGCTCCGGCGCCGCGACCGCCATGGCAATCATGAGTGGATCGGGTGGGATCGGAAAGAAGCTGGATTCCCAGAAGGCAAAGATGAACAGCGCGAGGGGCGCATAGGGCGACGCCGCCCAGTTCAGCATCCATTGAGTTACGTCATGCACCAGTTCCAAGAGATGTTTAGCCTTTCATGGCGTGTCAACGAGCCTGGAATGTGACAGGATCGAGAGAAGAGTCTACCGAATCCTGGCAGTCCACTTTTGAGAGAGTGTGCCATGGGCTACCCGAGACAGGTATCATTCTGTACATGAAGATAATGAGTTTCCGTTCAATTGGCTTCGTTTTCGTCCTGATGCTGCTTTTTGTGGCCTGTAGTGGACCAGACAATGACTCTCCGCGCACCCCAGGCGCGGACGGGGCGGGTTCGGCGGCGCTGGCAAGTCCCACACCTTCACAGACTGAGGCGGGAGATGATCCGACCGGTGAGCCGGCGACGGATGCTTCCCCGACCGGCGAGGCTGCTCCGACCGAAGCCGGGCAGCCGGCTGATTCGTCACACGTTGAATTGACAGAACCGGCGGAAGCGTCCCCCGACTCAACTGTCACAACGGAGCCACCTCCCCCGACGGCAACGATGCGCCCAAGTCCGGAAGTGCCTTCGGATCTTCCGGCGGGGGTGTTGCCGAACAATCGCGTGCTCGCATATTACGGTCATCCAAGCACGCCGTTGATGGGTATTCTGGGCGAGTACAGCAAGGAAGATCTGCGGGATGTCTTGCGCGAGGAGGCTGCCGCGTACGAAGCGGCCGACCCGGACACTCCGGTAGTGATGGCTTTCGAGCTGATCGCAACGGTTGCCCAGCCAGATCCTGGCTCGGATGGCACCTACGTCCTCTATACCGGCGACGAATGGATCCAGGAGTATGTTGATTTCACGGCTGAGAACGACATGCTGCTTATCCTGGACGTTCAGATCGGCCACTCAACGATCCGCGACGAGGTTGCCCGTATCTGGCAATGGCTGCAATATCCGCATGTTCACGTCGCGCTCGACCCTGAGTTTGCGACCGCTCCAGACTATGCGCCGGGCGAGATCATCGGCGGTGTCGATGGCAACCACATCAATATCGCCATTGAGATGCTCTCCGAGCTGGTGCTGGAGAACAAGCTACCGCCGAAGATGCTCATTGTGCACCAGTTTGACACCGTAATGATCTACAACAAGGAAGACATCCTACCCTTGCCGGGTGTTGACTTTGTGCTGGACATGGATGGCTGGGGGACGATTGAGGCCAAAACCGGCAACTACAACCACTTCGTGGCCAATGAGCTTGTTCAGTACGGTGGCTTCAAGCTCTTCTACCAGCAGGACATCCCGGTGATGACGCCGGAACAGGTTGTCTCAATGCAACCGCCGCCGCTGGTGGTCATTTATCAGTAGATGAGAACCATGGCCGTTAGCCTCCGTTTCCTTCGTAGCCGCGCAATTCATTGCGCCTTCCTGGCGGCTTGGGTGGCAACGGGGCGCAATCAATTGCGCGGCTACGAAGGGTATTCGTGGAGAATCACCGAGTGACTGACCGCGTGCGCTGCGGCTGGGTGAGCGAAGATCTTCTCTACGTCGCCTATCACGACGAGGAGTGGGGGGTGCCGCTGCACGACGACCGGCGGTTGTTTGAGCTTCTCACCCTCGAAGGCGCACAGGCCGGCCTGAGCTGGATTACTATCCTCCGCAAGCGTGAGCATTATCGCCAAGCCTTTGACAGATTCGATCCAGCTCTCGTAGCCCAGTACGATGAGCGGAAGGTTGCCGAATTGCTGGAAAATCCCGGCATAGTCCGCAACAGACTCAAGGTCAGCTCGACAATTGAAAACGCCCGGTCATATCTCCAGGTTCAGCGCGAATTCGGTAGCTTCGACCGCTATGTCTGGCGCTTTGTCGACGGTCAGCCGCAGGTCAACGCCTGGACGACGGTGGCCGAAGTTCCGGCACAGACATCTGAATCGCAAGCTATGAGCAAGGATCTGCGCAAGCGCGGGTTCCGCTTTGTCGGCCCGACGATCTGCTATGCCTTCATGCAGGCGGCGGGACTGGTGAACGACCACACAGTGGATTGCTTTTGCTATCCGCGCAGCGGCTCCCGGTAATCTGACCGTAATGTCCGCCGGGTACGCTACTGTTTGAAGGCAAGTTAGAATAAGTCTATGCACAATGCGCGCGAGACATCGCAACCCAACACTGTAGCGGCCATCGTCATCGCCTGGAACGAGGCCGAGGCGTTGCGGCTGATCCTGCCAGAATTGCCACGTGATGCTATCGACGAGCTGATCGTCGTTGACGGCGGATCGACTGACGGGACTCCGGACGTGGCGGCGGCGCTTGAAGCGACAGTGATCCAGCAGCCGGGCCGAGGGTATGGTGACGCCTGTTGGGCTGGAGCGCAGGAGGCCTCGGCGGATATTCTGGTGTATCTTGACGGTGATTATGCTGATGACCCGTCCGAGTTCATGCGGGTGCTTGAACCGCTGCGCGCCGGCCGGGCAGACTTGGTGGTCGGCAGCCGCAATGGGCCCGGGTCCGATGCCGACGCCCTGCCGTCGCACCAGCGTGTTGGCAATCAGCTCGCCTGTTTGTTGATCCGGATTCTCTACCGGGTGCGTATGGAGGATATCGGCTCATTCCGGGCCATTCGACGTGAGACACTGGTGTCGCTTGGTATGCGGGAGATGACCTATGGCTGGCCGGTCGAGATGGTGGTAAAGGCTGCTCGGGCAGGACTGCGCATTGAAAATGTTCCGGTCCGCTACCGCAGGAGAATTGGCTACTCGAAAGTGGGTGGCACGTTGAAAGGCAGCCTCAAGGCGGGCGGGTTGATGATCGCCGTAATTTTGCGGCATGCGGTTCGCAGGCCGCGTAGTTGATTTTGCCGGTCATTCAGGGGATGACATCAAGGTTTGTATGCTTGCTACGAGGAGAGAGAGGCAGTCAGCATGGGAAAATTTATGCCGTCTCGTTCATTGCTCTTCATGGGTCTGACTCTGGCCGTCATCAGGGTTGCGATGGGTTGGCTGTGGCTGTCGAACCTTAGCTGGAAGCTCCCTCCGACGTTCGACTGCGAGCCTGGTGAGGGCGACGGGCTCTGTTACTGGATGGGGGAGATGGTCGAGTATTCGTACTTGCCGCCGCATGCCTGGTTTGTGGAGAGCGTTGCGCTCCCTCACTATGAGGTTTTCGGTTATCTCGTGGTAGGCATGGAGCTGCTCACCGGCGTGCTATTGGTTCTTGGGTTGCTGACGCGCTTCGCGGCAGTGCTAGGTGTCTTCCAGTCGGCCAATCTGTTCATTGGGTTGTCTTCCTCGCCGGACGAGTGGGTCTGGTCATACCTGATGATGATTCTCCTGCACATGGTGCTGCTTGCCACCGCAGCAGGACGCTATTTCGGCGTTGATGCCTATCTTCACGACCGCTGGAAATCTAGCGGGCGGGAAGACCGCCCAGCCCAGATCGGAGCTCTCTCAACGTGACCTTGACGCAACCACTCCGTCCGGTTGTGGCGCGAGCCTTGCCGGAAGTGATCTACATCGAAACGAGCAACGCCTGCAATTCGCTCTGCGAGACCTGTCCGCTGACTTTCTTCGGCAATGGCGCCGCGCACAATCTCACGCTCGAGGAGTTTGACCGGATTGTTGAGCAGTTTCCCAACCTCAAACGCGCCGTTCTGCACGGCCTGGGAGAGCCGCTCCTGAACCGCGACCTGGCTGAGATGATCCGGCGGCTGAAAGCGCGGGACGTGCACGCGCTGTTCAACTCCAACATCATCGCCCTTACCCGCAGGCGGCAGGAAGATCTGGTCGTGTCCGGGTTGGATGAGCTACGAGTGTCGCTCGACGCCGCCACACCAGAGACGTATCGCAAGATTCGTGGTGTGCCAGCCTTTGCCAAAGTCGTGAAACACCTGAAGGAGATGGCCGAGACCCGCACGAGCATGGGTAGCGCGACGCCCAGGATATCGGTCTGGTTTACAGCGATGAAGGAGAATTTGCCTGAGCTTGCGGACGCGGTACGGATCGCAGCCGAAGCAGGCGCTGACGAGTTCTACGTTCAGCGTCTGGTCTACGGCGACTATGGTCTGGCGCGCCAGGAACAGTCTATCTTTGGGGATCTGCGCGTTGAAGAGCGGCAGCAGCTACGCAAGGCTGAGGAGATCTGCCGCGAGCACGGCATGGGGTTTCGCGCCTCGGGCGACACAGCGGCCATTGAATCGCTGGAGGGTGTTGACCCGCCCGGTGCGCCGGAGCACGCCATTGAGGTGCGCCGGCCCTGGATGGCCTGTCACCGTCCCTGGTACCTGACATACATCACTGCCACCGGTGACCTGTTGCCCTGCTGTTTTATCCCGTTCATCAATGCGTCGTCCGAGCCGGCTTATGTGCTGGGCAACCTGTTTGAGCAACCGGTTGATGAGATCTGGAACGGTCCTGCCTACCAGGAGTTTCGCGCCCGCTTTCAGAGCGACGAACCGTTCGAGTGCTGCCGGAGCTGTGGCGCGAAATGGAGCGTCTAGCCAGGCAGCCGAGGGCACTCGGGATTATGGGCAAGGTTCCGGAGGTGGGTCAGGTGAAGACTCGCCTCTCTCCGCCGCTTACGCCGGAGCATGCCGCGTTGCTCTATACCGCGTTTCTTAGAGACGCGATGTTGCTCGGATTGAGTGTCCCTCAGTGCAATGTGTCGGTGGTCTTGCCTGAAGGCAACGATGAGCGGCAGCTGCACGATCTTGCCCCGGCCGGAGTCTCGTTCGTTCAGCAACCGGGAAACGGACTTGGCGAAGGATTACGTGGAGCAATTCGGCTATTGCTGGGTCACGGCGCGGGGAGTGTGGCGCTGATCGGCTCGGATTCACCGACCCTTCCGGAGGAGCACATTGAGCAGGCATTCGACATGCTGGAGCGTGACTGTGCGGATGTCGTTCTTGGGCCAGCTGGGGATGGCGGCTACTACCTGATTGCCGTCCGTGCCGATCACCCGAGGCTGTTTGAGGACATCACCTGGAGCAGCGAGCTGGTTATGGACCAGACGTTGGAGCGGGCGCGCGAGGCGAACCTGCGGGTCAAGCTGATCCCCGAGTGGTATGACATCGACGATGGGGCGAGCCTGCACCGGCTCGTGGCGGATCTAGGCAACGACGGCCATCTGGCCGCCCCGGCTACCCGCGTCGCCCTGCGGACATTGCGCCGGTTAGGTGCGGAGCTGCCCGAATCGCCTGTGCCCTGGACCGTTCTCTCAACTGAGACGCCCTATCGTGACCGGCGCAGGAGTCTGGTTCAAGAACTGCTTCTCACCCATTGTGGCGATGAGGCCGCCTACAGTTACCTTGATGCACCCGACGCAGTATGGATCGTGCCGGTCACCACACAGGGCGAGATCGTGTTGATCCGGCAGTATCGGCATCCGGTGCGTGACTGGGTGCTCGAGGTGCCGGCCGGCGGGCTGGACGGCGATTCAATGCACGCAGCGGCAGTAAAAGAACTGCGCGAAGAGGTCGGTGGAACCGGTGGTAGCGTGAGTTACGTGGGCGCGTTCTACTCATCGTCGGGCCAGATGACGTTACGGGCTCTGGTGTTTGTCGCGCTCGGCGTTGAGCTAGGCGAGTCAGAATTAGAGTCAACCGAGCTGCTGGAGCCGGTGATCGTGCCCGCAGGGCTGGCGTTTGACATGGCGCGCCGGGGAGAGATCAACGACGGTCAGAGTGCCCTGGCGGTGCTGTTTTGTGAACATGCGATACGGGCATGGCTGGCGAAATGAAGATCGCCGCAGGTTGGCGTACGGGCGAGGCAATGTCCACCTCTTCCTCTTCCTCCCCATGCTATAGCAGTCGTCACTTCGAGGAGGAGTGTGACGGTTTGATGGTCATCCTGAGGAGCGAAGGATCTCTGA
>JACCZH010000341.1 GCA_013696045.1 Chloroflexia bacterium | reverse complement strand
TCTCCGCAAGGTCGAGATGACAAGATAGCTGCGAATTACAATCCCGTTGATACACCCTGATAGATCGGGCTCTCAAGGCTCCACAATGCCGCAAGACGCTCCATCGTCGAGCGTAAAGCATCAGTGGCTACCAAAGCGGTGCGCGCGTCAGCGTCGCGGTAGCGAAACACCACCAGATAGCGGTCCTCGTCGTCGACCAATTGAGTGTAATCGACGGACAACACGCCATCCACCGTTCGAAAATGCCGCCCGGCTTCAGCCAGAACCTTGCGCAACTCTTCCTGTTTGCCAGGTTTGACCTTCCAGATATCGACAACGACGAAGCCCGGGGTTTCCAACATGAGCGTGCCTCTCAAATCAATTCCGCAGCGAATGCGGTGAGTTTGCTATCATTCTTGCTGCCGGCCGGTCTCCTCGCGCAGCGTGTTCTGCCGGCATCGTGCGGATCGTGTAAGGCAAAATCAGTATTGGCCATCTATCAAATTATCGACACGTTCCTCTTGATCATGCAGTTTGCGATCATTGGGCGCGCTATTCTCTCCTGGTTCGATCGTTCCGGGCAGAATCCAATCTCTCAGGTGTTGATCCAGTTGACCGAGCCGATCATTTCGCCGATCCGGCAGATCATGCCTCGCACCGGAATGATTGACCTCTCTCCGATGATCTCCATCTTCGCGATCATTATCCTGCGCCAGATTCTTGCAACCGCGGCCGCCGGCTAGTTGATCGCCTACGCTGCACGTAGTGCATGTGTTACCGCGTCGTGTCACGTCGCGGCTGGCGGCGGCCCTGCGGGGCATTGACGCGTTCGCCTTTGACAATAATCAGATCAGCCACCGAGCACTCGATGTCTTCGCCCGCATCAAGCCGCACTGTCACAGATTCGCGCAACAGGTTCAACGCATGCACGTACCCTGGCCCACGCTCTGTTGTCACGATCTGACCCAGGCGAGGCAATGAGCGGCGCACCTCGCGGTAAAAAGCATCCTCATATGAGAGGCAGCAAAGCAGCTTCCCGCACGCACCCGAGTTCTTCATTGGATTGTGTGAGATGTCCTGGTTCTTGGCCATCGTCATCGTGACATCCGCGAACTGGGGCAACCAAGTCGAGCAGCACAGGGGACGTCCACACTTGCCGAGACTGCCGATCAGCCGGGCTTCGTCACGCGGGCCAATCTGCCGCAATTCGATTCTGCAACGGAACCATGAGGCCAGATCGCGAACAAGCTGACGGAAATCCACACGGCCATTCGATGAAAAATAGAAGGTCAGGCGCGAGCCGTCGTGGTTGTACTCAGCCTTGACTGGCTTCATCGGGAGCTTGTGGTCGCGAACCTTTTGCGCAAATATCTTCAGCGCTTCACCTTGCTGCCCTTGCAGCGACTCAGAGAGGTCCAGATCGACCTCGGTCGCAACACGGACGATTGGCTTGAGCTCACCTTCAAGTGTCGCCGCTGCCACCTGATGCGGCGCGATCACAACGACACCGATATCACTGCCACGCTCCGTCTCGACGACCACACGATCGCCCGCAGAGAGCTCGTGTGCGCCCGGCGCGAAATAGTACGTCCTGCTGGAATCCCGGAACCGAACTCCGGTGACCTGTAGCTCAGGCAAGTCAATTTCAGCGCCCTCAACCTGCGGCAGGGCGCACTCACAGCCATCGCAACCGCAGCCTGCTTCGGCGAACATGGCCGAGCGCTTGTTTGAGAGCGTGATTCGCTGCTTGAAACGCGCGCGCGCCTCAGCGTAGAAATCGTGTGTCGACTCGTCCCCTACCTTGGCCATTGCATCACCATCGCATGAAGCGCAATTCGAGCCTGCATGTTGGCGTCTAAATCACCCATGCAACGCTGTGTTGCCCCAACCGCCCGCCGTAGATCCCCAACTCCAAAATTGTTGGCGTACTCCGCCAACCGGTCCCCGACTTCGGGGAAAACCACCAGATCGCCCAGTCCGGCCCGGTGGAGCAACGCGTCTCTCCATAAACCGGTGTACAGATCGAGCAACTCGTGCGTCGCCTCCCGGTTGCGGCTGTGATTGCTGGCGATAACGCCACTAATCTCAACCCGTCCCAGCGGAGCGGTAAGATGCTCTAGCGCGGCCTCGACCTTCTCACGACGTGCCCGCAGTGCCTCTGGGTCATTTGCCATTCTCAGCGCCCAGGCAATCCGTCCGTGGGCCGAGCGTGAAATGGCGCCTGCCGCCGCCGGCGGCACTCCGCGAGACTCCAATGTTTCTCGTATAAGCGCCGTCGAAACGGTGCCTAGCTGAAGATGCCGGCAGCGCGAGCGCACCGTCTCGGACACGGAATCAACCGACGTCGCCACCAGAATAATAATGGCGAACGACGGAGGTTCCTCAAGTGTCTTCAGGAAGGCGTCCGGCGCAGACTCGGAGAACAGGTCAGCGTCGTCAACGATCTGAACCTTCCAGCGCCCCATGACCGGCCTGGTCACGATGTCTTGCCGCAGCCAGCGAATGGTTTCGATGGACAGCCGTTGGCGTGAGCGGGTGGCGTCACCGCGTGGAGCGGCAATCATGTCAGCCTGCCAGTCAAGATCAACCCGCGTGACATCTGGATGCGCGCCGTGGTCAATTCTGCGGCAGCTATCGCATTCGCCACACGGCCGCTCATCGATAACGTGTTCGCAATTCAGTGCTTGAGCGAGCGCCATTGCGAGCGTCGAGCGGCCGATCCCCTCTGGACCAGTGATCAGATACGCGTGCGACATTCGACCGGATCGAACGGCATCACGAAGACCGCGCACCGCTTCTTCATGCCCGATAACCGGCCAGTGTGTCCTGCCATCGTCCGCGCTCATGCCGCACGCACTTTCTTGCGTGGACGGCGAACCGTCGCATCGGTTTCCTCAATCTTCTCGCCGGTCGACAGCGCAGTCACCACTTTGGCGCGATCTTGAGATGGCAACGTCGCGCCGGATCCTTGATTTCGGATAAAATCGTAAAGTTCCGTTATGTGAAGAACTGTACTTTCCGGCTCGCGCATCTCGATCTCAACGTCAGGGTGGATAAACACGACAACACCCTGAACGTCAGTCGCAAGTCCTTGTTCGTCCAGAAACGCCTCGACCGACACAATCTGCTGATTGTTGTCGATCGTCGGGTTTCCAAGCTGAGGCCCCCCGAGGTTAAAGATCTGGCGAAGCGCGCTCCCTCGTCGCCAGCGATGACCGTCCAGTGAAACACTGCCTCCAACCTCACGCGGCGTAATAACAATCGTTCCCGAAGGTGTAACCACGACGTGATCCGGCCGGCGTCCGGGTAACGCAGGGTAATGGACGATCGCGTAACGATCGTTGAGCTTTGAAAGAAGTGTGTCCAGGATCTGGTCTGCGCGCGGCTTGCGGCTCCAGCGAGCTACCTGTTGCATACCGCCATTGAACGTCAAGAATCCCAGAATCAATCCGACATATGAGAGCAATATATTATTCTGGTAGAAGGTCAATGCGAACGAACTACCTAGAAAGAAAAGTCCAGCAAGCACGAGAATCCTGCCAGTCTTACGACGGCGGTCAATCCATCCAATGTTTCGAACAACTCGCACCCGAAATCCCAGTCTTTCATACAATACAGGCGCGCTGGCATGCTCCCGTTCCCGGGTGATGTAACCTGTGAACTCATCGACAGCGCAGATAGAGGGCAAAGAGAGCCGTGCGCGGGGAGAAGCTACCAGCGCGACGATTGTGCATGGAGTCTAGCATGAGGCTACGAACGTTCACAAATCTACGAAAGTACCTGTTGTGACCTGCGGAAGTCTTTCGATCGATGTGTCAATCGTTGTCGTGAACTGGAACGTCGCGGCACTTCTCGATGCCTGCCTGCGCTCAATTGAGAGCGAGCGTGTTCGCGGCAACCTGTCCATCGAGGTAATCGTTGTCGACAGCGCGTCTGATCAACAGGACTTCCGCGAAGTCGTCGCTAGCTACCCTGGAGCACGACTAATTGAGCTCAGCGAGAATCGCGGCTATGGCGCGGCCAGCAATGCCGGCATCGGTCTTGCCCAGGGTAAGGCTGTCCTCGTCCTCAACCCTGACATTGAGCTCCTGCCCTCGTCGCTTCAACTGCTCTGGGATACATTACATTTGAGCGCACACGTTGGCATGGTTGCTCCTCTGCTGCTCAATGCGGACCTCACCCTCCAGTCTTCAGGCTACCGCTTTCCTGGGGCCGAGAATGTCTTTTTCGACCTCGTCCCGGTTCCACCCCGGCTGTATGGGTCAACACTGAACGGGCGTGTGTCCGCGGGAAACGGCCAGCTACCGGTAGCAATCGACTATGCCCTCGGCGCAGCCCTCTTCCTGCGACGGTCAGCTCTACTGGATATCGGCGTGTTCGACGAGTCGTATTTTATGTACAGTGAAGAGGTGGATCTTCAGCGCCGACTCGCAGAACACGGCTGGACACGGCTGCTCGCGCCCGACGCCAGGATGATTCATCATGGCGGCCAATCCACTGGACAACGGGTAAACGATATGCACGCCGCGCTGTGGTGCAGCCGCGCGCAGTATTTCGAGCGTTGGGCATCTCAGTGGCAACAACAGTTGGTTCGAATGCTCGTGAGCGTCGGAACTCGTCTCCAGGACCGCGGCGCCCCAGGCCGCCAGAATGTCAACAAACATATACGGGACAGGTTTCGTCGAACAGCGAGATCTGGATCATGACAGCGCCGCACATTACAGCCATCGTCCTGACGCTCAATGAGGAGGAGCATCTCCCGGGATGTCTCGCGTCAATCGACGGATTGGGTGCGCGGATCATCGTCCTAGATTCAGGATCGACCGATCGCACTGTCCAGATCGCGAAGGAACATGCCGCGGACGTCGTCCACCGGCCGTTTAGCGGCTACGCCTCGCAGCGCAACGCAGGTCTCAGCATGGCCGGCGATACCCGCTGGATACTCTTCCTTGACGCGGATGAACGCCTGACCGAAGAATCCCGAACGGAAATCCTCGCGCGTATCGACGCCGTAAGTGACGATGTGGCGGCATTCTGGCTGCCACGAAAGAACGTCGCCTTTGGTCGCGTGCTACGCGGTGGCGGCTGGTGGCCAGATTATCAGGCGCGGTTGATACGCTGTGGACGGGGACGCTATGACGAAACGCGGCAGGTTCACGAAGTGGTCCTCTATGATGGCCGCACCGAGCGGCTGCGCGAGCCGTTCGTCCATCTTAACTACGCTACACGTCGAGAGTTCATGCAGAAACAATGCGCCTATACCCTGCGCCACGTTCACCAGAACCTGGTGGGGACACCTCGCAGGCGCGCTTATCTGGGCCGGCCCGTGCGCGAGTTCTGGAGGCGTTTCGTGGCGCTTAAAGGCTACCGGGACGGCGTCACAGGCCTCTTCATGGCAGTGGTGATGGCGTTTGAAGAGATTCGCTGCTGCATGTTGCTCCGCCGCAGGGAGGCAGCGTGAATCGCAGGGGAGTTTCCGCGGTTGTTGTCAGCTACAACGTCCGTGAGCTATTGCTGAACTGCCTACGCTCGCTCGAACAAGCTTGTGCAAGCGGGGTTCTGAACGAAATTGTAGTGGTCGATAACAACAGCAGCGACGGCAGCCCTCACGCGGTGCGAGAGCATTTCCCAGAGGTCTGCGTTATTGACGCTCCCAATCGGGGCTACGGCGCCGGCGCCAACCTCGGCGTCAGCCTGACCAGCGGCGACTACGTGCTGATCCTCAATCCGGACACTGTCGTGTCCGCCAACAGTGTGTGCCGGCTCGCCCAGCACCTGGACGCCAATCCAGACGTGGCAGTCTGCGCCCCCCGGCTACGCTATCCCACCGGCGATCTGCAATCCTCCCGCCGCCGCTTCCCAGCCAGACTAACCCCGATCTTCGAGAGCACGATCTTCCAGCAGTGGTGGCCGGCCAATCCATTAAAGCGCCGCTACCATATGGAAGACAGTCCCGAAGACGAGATTCAGGACGTTGATTGGGTGGTCGGCGCGTGCCTCATGGTCCGTAGGAAAGCAATCGACTGCGTCGGAGGGTTCGACGAGTCGTTCTGGATGTACTGTGAGGAAACAGAATGGTGCTGGCGCTTCCGGCGGCATGGTTGGCGCATCTCGTATCTGCCCGATGTGGAGATCGTGCATCACGAGGGCGCGAGCACTGGCCAGAACATCCCGCTCCGCCAGCTCGCCTTCGACCGCAGCAGGATCGAGCTCCAGCGCCGCTTATATGGCCGCTCAACCGCCCTCGCTGTGGAAGCCGTTATCAGGTTTGGCTATTTCGTTCAGATGATCGTCGAGGCCGCAAAGTGGGCGCGAGGACACCGCCGTAATTTGAGACGTCAGCGGGTGGAATTTTACCGGCAGCTTTTGTTGAGCAGACTGCGCTTCGACGAAAATCAGAACCGATGACCGCTCCGCGCGTACTGCTTATCACCGGCGAGTACCCACCAATGCAGGGCGGAATCTCTGGTTACACGGAATTACTCAGATCTGAGATGGAACTGCAGGGTATTCAGACCGTCGTCCTGTCATCCCACGCCTCCTCCGCTGACGAGACTGTCGAGACATGGTCCTGGGGAGCAATCTCCACAGTCCGCGAAATCGTCAGTCGCCACCGTATCGACATCGTTCACGTCCAATACCAGGCCGGAGCCTTTGCTATGCACCCGGTTGTCAACCTGTTGTCCAGACTGATACGGGTCGCTCCTGTCGTCACAACCTTCCACGACCTCCGGCCGCCTTACCTGTTTCCAAAAGCCGGACGAGTGCGCTTCTTCACAATGCGCCGCATGGCGCGCTGGTCCAAGGCAGTGATCGTAACCAATCCGGATGACAGGCACACATTGAGCCAGGCGAAGATCCCGTCGCAGTTGATTCCATTGGGACCCAGTCTTCCATCGCCTGACGCACGATTTGAACCCGAACCCTGTATCGGCTACTTCGGATTTCCGTCTCGCCAGAAGGGTTTCGACCTGCTCATCCAGGCAATCGGGCGGTTCCCCGCACGCGAACGCCCTCCGCTGTGCATTGTCGGTGGCCATGCAACGGCGGCGGGGCATCACGGGTTCATGTCGCTCAAGGACGCAGAGACGCTAGCAGCAGAATGCGGCGTGGAGTTGACCTGGACCGGGTATCTCGATGCTCAAGCCGCGAGTAACGCGCTGTCCCGTTGCGCCGTTATCGCCTTCCCATTTCCTGATGGAGCAACCCAACGAAGCAGTGCATTGATTGCCGCACTGCAGCTGGGGCGGACAGTTGTAACCGCGGCCCCAGCTCAGGCTGATAGCCTTACCGGCTTGACGCGCTTGCCACAGCTCGTTCAGATTCCACGCGGCGACCCGGCACAGTTAAAGCAGGCTCTGG
>JACCZH010000326.1 GCA_013696045.1 Chloroflexia bacterium | reverse complement strand
GCTCAGGGCAGGCTCTGACGAACGAAAGATCTCTGGTACAGGCCGTTATTCTGCCCGATCGGCGGAACGAATTAGCGCCGGTGAACACAACCCGCTCGCCTTTGTGCAAACTGCACAAAGCCCCATCCCAACATTCGTGCAGCCTGACATACTCACGCCACACTCGCGCCTGTACCCTTCCCTGGAGTAGGAACGGTGGAAGGGTGGCCAATGCGTCGCCCGGCAGCAACCCGAGGAGGACACGCCAGTGGTAGCGACAATCTCTCCAGTTGGCCGCAAAGCGCCGACCCCGACCGCGGAAGAAGTGCTCGACATTTGCCGCGAGCAAGCCGTTCGGTTCATTAACCTGCAATTTACGGATGTCATGGGCATTGTCAAGATGGTCACGATTCCGGTAGAGGTCTTCCCGGACGTCATTGAGCACGGACAGTGGTTTGATGGCTCGTCGATCGCCGGCTTTGCCCGCATCGCCGAGAGCGACATGTATCTCATGCCGGACCTGTCAACCTTTAACCTGATCCCCTGGGAAGCCGCGCCGAACACCACGGCTCGCGTCATCTGCTGGGTTCACCGGCCGGACGGCGAGCTTTTCCCGGGCGACCCGCGCAACGTCTTGCTGCGCCAGCTTGAGCGCGCCGCCGCGCTCGGCTACTCGTTTAACACCGGGCCCGAGCCGGAATTCTTCCTGTTCAAGCGCACCGACGACGGCAAGATCAGCGTCTTGCCGCACGACCGCGCCGGATACTTCGATCTCTCGACCGACCTGGCCGCGACCGTTCGCAAGGATATGATCCGCGCCCTGCAGCAGATGGGCATCAAGGTCGAGGCCGGCCACCACGAGGTTGCCATCGGCCAGCACGAGATCGATTTTGAGTACGACCATGCTCTCACCAGCGCCGACCAGGGCTCAACGTTCAAGTTCACACTGAAGGCTATTGCCCAGCAGCACGGCCTGCATGCAACCTTCATGCCCAAGCCGATTGCCGGCATCAACGGCTCCGGCATGCACGTCCATCAGTCGCTGGCCTTTCTGGACGGCGGCGACAACGCCTTTGTCGATGGCGACGACGACTATGGCCTCTCGAAGAACGCCAAGCATTTCATGGCCGGCCAGCTTCAGCACGCGCGCGGCATGTGCGCCGTGCTCGCGCCGATTGTCAACTCGTACCGCCGTCTGGTGCCAGGTTACGAAGCGCCGGTCTATATTTCGTGGGCACGCCAGAACCGCTCGGCCCTCATCCGCGTGCCGATGATCCGCGCCGGCCGCACCAAGGCCACCCGCCTGGAGCTACGCTGCCCGGACCCGGCTTGCAACCCGTATCTCGCCTACGCCGTCATGTTGGCGGCCGGACTGGACGGCATCGAGCGCGAACTTCCGCTGCCAGAGCCAGTGGAGGAAAATCTGTACCACTTCACCGAGGAAGACCTTGTGCGCCGCAACGTGGCTACTCTGCCCGCTACCCTCGGAGAAGCTATCGACGAGATGGCGCAGGACGAGGTAGTGCGTGAGGCGCTCGGCGATCACGTCTACGAGCGCTTGACCGAGGCCCAGAACCAGGAGTGGAACGCCTTCCGGCTGCATGTCACCGAGTGGGAGCGCGAGCGCTACCTCGAGGTGTACTAACCCAAGCTTTCCTCACCACAATCCCGCACCGCGCCCGAGGTGGCCCTCCACCCCGGGCGCACTTTTGTGCGCGCGGCCCTGAGACATTAACGCGGCTCTTACACCTCGCGTACCATCTATGACCCCGCTCTTCCGCTACAATGAAAGACAGTTGCGCGTAAACTTTGCGTCAACTACCTGGTTTGAGTCACGCCGCGCACCTGGCTATACGACTCAGCCACTCCACGCTTCTGCCCGGCGCGTGGATGCTCTTTTCAGCCCGCATTGTATGGAGGAAACACCGATATGGATCGGTTACATAGCGCGATGGGCGCAACAATAGTAGCACTCGTCGTTGCCCTGGTGGGAGCGGCATTTTTACCGGCAACGGCATCGGCCGACCCGTTCGCGAACGACAGCTTTCAGACAACCTGGGAGAGGACAGACCAGCCGGTCAGCGATCTCGATGTGAGTCGCACCTGGATCTGGGGCCCGGAAGCCTTCACAACCGGCATCCTTGAGCCCTACGACGAAGCGCCAAACGGCCAGCGCATGGTCCAGTATTTCGACAAGACCCGCATGGAAATCACGACCGACCCCAATGTTGGCCGGGATAGCGTCTGGTATGTCACCAACGGCCTGCTGGCCACCGAGCTCATTAGTGGCGAGCTCCAGCTCGGCAACGACCGTTTCGAGAGCTACACGCCGGCTGAGATCAACATCGCCGGCGATCCCGTGGACGAGAGCGCGCCAACCTATGCGTCATTCAACCGCCTGCTCGATCTCCAGACGTTCGAGCTTGGTTCAATGATCGGCGCGACCGTTGACCGCGACGGCGTCGTCGGCCAGAACCCGTCCATGCTCGACTACGGGGTGACCGCCTCGGTCTACGTTCAGGAAACCGACCACACCGTGGCCTCGGTCTTCTGGGACTTCATGACATCCGAGGGCACGATCTATCAAAATGGCGAACTGACCTACGGCGCGCTCTTCGATAATGCCTTCTTCGCAACCGGTTTCCCGATCACCGAAGCCTACTGGGACACCATTCTCGTGGCCGGCGCGCCCCAGGATGTCCTGATCCAGGCCTTCGAGCGCCGGGTACTGACCTACACGCCGTCCAACCAGGAAGGCTGGCAGGTTGAGGCCGGCAACGTTGGCCGTCACTACCACGAGTGGCGCTATGAGATTATTCCCGCCTCCCCTGACCCAGATCCAACGCCACCGCCGGCGACCCCGGCGCCATTGCCGCCAATTACGCCTCCGACCGACCCGGTGCCAGACCCAACGCCACCGCCAGTGAGCGTCCCTGCTGCCGACCGTGGCACGATTGGCGAGGCGGGCACAGAACCGCTTGGCGAGGACGAAATCAGCCCGGCGGCTGAGCCATACTTTGATGTCGAGGTTAGTCCCTTCATGCCTGAAATGGTGGTGTCAACAGCATCCAGACC
>JACCZH010000266.1 GCA_013696045.1 Chloroflexia bacterium | reverse complement strand
TATCCCGCCGAAGCGATCAGTCCGAAGGACAACAACCCAGAAGCCATCCTGAGCCGTATCGACCGTAAGCCGCTTGAGGAGATTACGCGGTTTCTTGACTAGAGCAGTTACCAGGGCAGTTGTGTTTCGTAGCGGCGCAATGCATTGCGCCAGGTCTGCCCTGGGACAGGCTACGGGTGGAGAAAAAGGGCACAATGAATTGTGCTGCTACGGATCCTGCACGTGAAAAGTGCTTTAGTATCCATTGATGAACCAAGGGGGATAGGTGTCACAAAACGTGCTGGTCATCGGCTCTGGAGCGCGAGAGCACGCGATGGTCTGGAAACTGGCACAGAGCTCGCGGATTGGGACGCTTTTCTGTGCCCCCGGCAACCCCGGCGCCGCCGAGGTCGCCCAGAATCTTGACATCGGCGTCAACGACGTCGAGGGCATCTGGAGCGCGATCGAAAGCAACAACATCGATCTAACCATCGTCGGGCCTGAAGATCCGCTCGCGGCCGGCATCGCGGATGTTCTCCAGGAACGTGGTCACCCGGTGTTCGGCCCATCAAAGGCAGCGGCCAGAATCGAGAGCAGCAAGAACTGGGCCAAAGAGATCATGCTGGCCCGTAACGTGCCCACCGGCAAGGCCCTGCGCTGCGACACGCTCGAAGCCGCGCTGAACCACATCTATGACGCCCAGTTTCCCCTGGTCCTCAAAGCCGACGGTCTGGCGGCCGGCAAGGGTGTCGTCATCTGTCACGAGCGCGCTGAAGCCGAAGCCGCCGCGCGCTCGATGATGCAGGAGAAGACGCTCGGCAGCGCCGGCACCACCGTGCTTATCGAAGAGTTTCTGTCCGGCGTGGAGGTCTCGCTGCTGGCCGTGACAGACGGCCAGCGCGTCCTGCCCCTCTTGCCGGCTTGCGACTACAAGCCGCTCAAAACCGGCGACCGCGGGCCGAACACCGGTGGCATGGGCGCTTATACGCCGCCGGCAGTGGCTGACAATGCCTGGGTCAACACCATCCTCAACGACGTCATTGGTCCAGTGCTCGCTGAAATGAATGACCGCGGCATCAGCTACCGGGGAGTGCTCTACGCTGGCGTGATCCTCACCGAAAACGGCCCCAAAGTGCTGGAGTTCAACTGCCGCTTCGGCGACCCCGAAACCCAGGTGATCCTGCCAATGCTCAACACCGACTTTCTGGAACTGTGCGACGCCACCGCGAGAGGTAATCTCTCGTCGATCCCAGCCCTTGAGTGGCACGACGGCGCTTGTGTTGGCGTTGTTCTGGCGGCGGGTAGCTATCCCGGTGATTATCGCAAGGGCGCCCCCATATTCGGCCTTGACAATGTCCCCGAAGGCGGCGTCGTTTTCCATGCCGGCACTGCATCCCAAAACGGCGCCGTCGTCACCAACGGCGGGCGGGTCCTCACCGCCGTCGGCCGGGGGCCAACCATGTCCGCCGCGCGCGACCTCGCCTACCGGACCGCCACAAGTATCACCTTCCCCGACGCCCAGTACCGCGACGATATTGCGTTACGTGAGGTGTAGGTGTAGTCACCTCACAAATGTCATCCCTCGTGCCTCTGGATGACAGCGATGCACCCAACGCAACACGCCGGCCTTGTGGGCCGGCGTGCGCTGGGGAGGGAAAGGGATTGGAATGTGTAATGAATGATGAGGCCGCAAGCAGACACCTCGTGGCTACCCGGCCTCGTTTCAGGCCGCAACGTTCGGCGTGCCCGACCCGATTTGAATCCAGCCATGCTTGACCGCGTACAACACAGCCTGAACACGGTCTGTCACTTCCAGTTTGCGCAGAACGCTGGTCATGTGATTCTTGACCGTCTGCTCGGTGATGTACAACGCCTCGGCGATCTCCTTGTTGGAGAGGCCCTGGGCAACGCAGTCGAGCACTTCAACCTCGCGCACTGACAGCGGCATCTGCGAGGCAGCCGATGACTGACTCGTGCCACGGCCATCGCCCGAGAGGCTGCGGAACTCGTTTAGCACCCGGCGGGCAAGTTGTGGCCGGGTCAACACGGTCTGGTTAATCAATTGTTCGCCGTTAGAAACACGGACAATGGCGTCGATAAGCTGATGTGACTCGATGTCTTTCGACAGGAACGCCGCGGCGCCTACGCGCACCGCGTCAAACAAATGCTCGTCGTCGACATGCATGGAAACGATGATGATATGACTCTGAGGATGCTGCTTTTTCAGAATGCGGGCGATCTTCAGTCCGGTAACACCCGGAAGCTGAATGTCCGTAAGGATAACTTTTGGCTGATGGATGTCGGCCTGGCGTATGGCCTCGTAACCCGTGGCCGCCTCGGCCACAACCCGGAACTGTCCGCTCTCTTCAATGAGCCTGCGGAGACCCTGCCTGAACAAAGGATGATCGTCGACGATCATGATCGTGTTGCGGTCGGCTGCCATTGCCTGGTCCACCTCTCTCACTGGTCCCGTACCCCACGGAAGCCAGAGCGCCGATTATGTCACACCGCCCAGACTGTCCCCCGACAGTGCTCCGGCGCTACCCGCTCGCCGGGAGCGGCTGGTACTGGACTGCTACTAGAGTAGCCCAAAGCTATGAATTCGCCTATGGCTCATTATGGCCCCCTGGCGAGGTATACAAGTACTAGTCAAGCCAAGTACTCGCGGCCCATTGCCGAATTGTCACTGCTTATACCGCTTGTACCACCGGTTAACCGATTGTCTTAAGCAAAGCGGAAAGATCTCTGTTACTCCCGCAAAGTCGCCAGATACATCGTTAACGACGTCAGCGTCTTGGCGTCCGCGATCTGTCCGCCAGCGATGAGCTGAGGAATCTCCTCAGGACCAACCACCACCACCTCAAGATCTTCGTCGTCTTCCAGATTCGCCTTCGAGGGCTCAAGGTCCCAGGCGCGGAAGATGACCAATTCCTCATTGCACCATCCGGGGCTCACAAAAAAAGTCGCCATGAGCCCGAGCTGGCCAGCCCGCATGCCAACCTCCTCCTCAAGCTCGCGATGCGCGCACGCCTCGGCTGTCTCCTCCGGCTCGCGGGTGCCCGCCGGAATCTCCAGCAGCTCCCGCCCGACCGCATAGCGGAACTGACGCACCAGGATGACACGGTTATCCTCCGTTAGTGGCAGAATCCCAACCGCGCCCGGGTGCGCGACAACCTCGCGGCTCGTCTCGCGGCCGCCGGGGGTTTTAACGGTGTCAACCCTTACCGTCAACAGCCGTCCGTCAAATACCGTTTCGCTCGCGATCCGTTCTTC
>JACCZH010000259.1 GCA_013696045.1 Chloroflexia bacterium | reverse complement strand
GCCTGGTCCAGATCGGCGATCAGGTCGTCGGGGTGCTCGATGCCGATGGACATGCGGACGAGCTTGTCGGTCAGACCGATGGCGGCCTGGTCGGACTTGGAGACATCGGCGTGGGTCATGGTGGAGGGGTGCTCGGCCAGGGATTCGGTGCCGCCCAGGCTGACGGCCAGCTTGATGACCTTGAGCGCGTCCAGGAACCGGAACGCGGCCGCTTCGCCGCCCTTGACGTCGATTGAGATCATCGCGCCCGGTCCAAGGCACTGCTTTTTGTAGATGTCATACTGCGGGTCGCCCGGCTTAAGGTGTCCCAGATAGTAGACCTTCTCAATCTTGGGATGATCCTTCAGATAGTCAGCCACGCAACTGGCGACCGACTGCATCTCGGTCATCCTCATTTTCAGGGTTTCTAGGCTGCGCAACAGCAACCAGCCGGTCCAGGCATCGGCCATGGAGCCCATGAAGGTGCGCATGCCCCGCACCCGTTTGATCAGGTCGGCAGAGCCGAGGCAGACGCCGGCCAGCAGGTCGCTGTGCCCGCCGATGTATTTCGTTGCCGAATAGAGCACCAGGTCCGCGCCCTGCTTGATCGGGGTCTGGAACAGCGGTCCCAGGAAGGTGTTGTCCACTGCGACGACCACTTTACGGTCCGGCGTCGAGTGAGCCTTCGCAAGCTCGGCGCACATGGTGATATCTACCAGGGAATTGAGTGGGTTTGATGGCGACTCGACATAGACCATAGCCAGTTTGTTGGCCTTGCCCGATTCCGCCAGCAAGCGCTCGATGTCCTCGCGCGTGTCGTTCATCCCGAAGCCGAGGGAATCAATGCCGTAGCGTGGTAGGACGGTCTTGATGAAGTGGTCGGTGCCGCCATAAATCGAGGCGCTGTGCAGGATCAGGTCGCCCGGTCTCAGGAATTCGAAGAGCGTCGTCGTGATCGCGCCCATGCCACTGGCGAAGGCGGCTGCGGCTTCGGCGTCGTCCCAGAGGGTAAGCCGGTCTTCCAAGATCTCGACGTTGGGATTGTTGATGCGGCCGTAGGCCAGGCTGAAGATTTCGTCCGGCTCGGGATCGCGCAAGCCATAGGCAACAGCGAAGAAGTCCTTGCCCTCCTGGGCATTCTTGAAAACGAAAGTAGAGGTCTGGAAGATCGGCGGCTTGAGCGCCCCTTCCGACCACTCGGGCCTGTAGCCGTAGCCCATCATTAATGTTTCGGGGTGCAGCTGCCTGCCACCCAGATACGCTTCCGGTTTGCGCTCAGTCATCCGTGACCCTCCATGTTGATGTTCCCGATTATTTGTTCAAGGATACTCGACGCCGCGCGAACGACGGATCCGTTCTCCTCTGTTTTACGAGCCGGCCAGACACCACATCACATCGTGCTCGCCCACCAGACACGCTCGTCGCCATCCAGCAATTTCGCGATGAGGTTCCTGAGAGGCAGCGGTAGGAGATTATGGCGCTCGAAATCTTCAACAGATGACCAGCAGAAGAGCAGGTGCGGTTCGATTGCCAGGGGGTCGACGCCGGGCGTGAGGTCCGAGCTGCGCGCCTCGAAGCAGTGGCTCACGTTGTGATGCCAAGTGCTGATCGGCTCGTCCCACCATTGGTACTCGATCGCGCCCAGGTAGCGGCCGACCTCGACGCTGATGCCAAGCTCCTCGTCAAGCTCACGCTGAAGTGTTGTGACACACGATTCACGGGGCTCGACGTGGCCACCTGGCAAGAAGGTGTTGTGATGTTCGTGGTGCCTGGCAAGCAGAATCTGATCGTTTGCAACAATCACGGCGCGAGCAATCACACTCTGGTGGACTGAGCTCATTTAAACGCCCGGCGGGTTGGAACGCGCGTGTCGGTCTCGATCATGCTGCCCGGCCCCATCCAGCCGACTTCGTGCAGTTCATCCCTCACCAGTGCGCCGAGCAGGATCAAACCGTTGCCGTGGTACTCCATGCGGACACGCTCGAAATACTGCACCGTCAGGCCGTCTTCAATAAATTCGCCAGAGAGTGGATACCCGAAGGCGATCAACCCCCCACGTGATTCCCAGAACCGTTTGAACCCACCCGAGATTGAATGGCCGGTCTCCCCAAAACAGAGACGGTCCGGTGTGGTCTGGCACGCTCCAAGCGGCAGGAACGGCGGATCGCCAAACTTGCCGGAGGCGGTGATACTGCCCATCAGCTGACCCTGTACCTCGAACGGCGTGCCAACGTGCTGCGGGTGGAACTCGAACCGCATGCGTTCGAAATCCTGCACGAGTAACCACGAGCCGTCGTCCTGCTGGCGATAGTAGGGCCGGGTAAGCGGGAACCCCAGAATCTCAAGCCCGCCGCGCTCCTGCCAGGCTTTCAGGAAGCGGCCCTCGACGCTCTGGCCGGTCTCGGGCACGATCCAGGCGCCGGGCTCGCTCGGAGAGCGTCCGGGAAGATCAAGCTGATAGTTTTTCCATGTGTTGTAGAAAAGCTCCTTTGCTCGGAACTCGGTGTCCGGGCTCAGGTAACGCTCACCATTCTCGTCCGGCACGATCTCCATCAGGCCGAACACCTGCCCCTCTTCGTCGGTCCAATCGTGCAGCATGTGGATGTGGGCGAACTCGATCCAGGGTTGCGCCTGGAGCCAATCCAGCGTTGGCGGGAGATTCTGGGCTTGCTGTTGCTCGTCCAGATACCAGCCGTACTCAGTTACCCAGATCTTCTTGTCACCATCCTCGCGGGCAACCATCAGATCGCGCAACCAGACCACGCGGTCGTAGTTGATCTCCAGCGCTCGACCTCCATCTCCGGAGCGATACTCGAAGTTGTAGGGATGGATCGACACGGCGTCCCACGGCTCGTTGCCTTTGCCGTAGGCTTCCTCGCTCAGGTTATAGATGTAACCGATGTACTCGTGCCCAACGAGCGTCTGTGCCGCCACCGTCACCTCTGGGTTGATGCGGTGGGCGGTATCGTAGAACGTCTTAAGCATCCGCAGGTAGGTGCGGCCATCCTGCCCGAGATGAACCCACATCTCCGGCTCATTCCAGTACTCCCAGTCCTCGATAAAAGCGTAGCGCGTCAGGGCGGCTTGAACCGCCTGCTCGTAGGCCGGATACATGTCCTCGCGCAACTGGCAGGTGTGGATCTCCAGCAGCTCCTGAGCACAACCGTCCGGATCGACCGACGCCCAGGCCGGGATCGTGTTGAAGTTCGCAATGATCAGGATGTTGCGTTTCGCCAGCTCGCCAAACACCCGGTCGTACAGCGCCCAGTCGTAATTACCCGGCGTCGGCTCAAACCGCTTCCAGTCGATCCCGATGCGGACTGTGGTTACTTGCAGGTCATCCAGCGCAGGGAGAAGTTGATCGCCGTACACCAGCGGATCAAGCCACCAGGCGTGCGAGGCGATGCCAAGGACAAAGGGATTGCCGGTTGGGGTGGTTGGTTCCGTGGGTGGGGGTGCTGGTTGTTCAGATGGTGGAGGGGGTGGTTCTGTCGTTTGTTGCGCTAATGCCACAGCCGGTAATGCCGCGACGCATATCATCAGCGCGAGGATCAACCTCGCGAGCACACTCGTTCTCTGACCGGCCGCCATTCTCACCCCTTGACTCTCCCAGATGCCGCTGCTCAGGCATTATACGGGCAAAGGTTGTGCGGTGGTTGGGGTTATGGTGAATGTGCAGAAATGGGCCGTCACGCCGCGGCAGCGCGGGATCGTCTCTCTGGCCATCCCTGTCAGCTTCGCTTAGGAGCTCCGAGCGAGCCGTCGCTTCCCCGTGGTCATCCTGAGCGGAGCGCAGCGGAGTCGAATGGATCTACTTTGACGCCGGAGCGTTTGCGTAGATCCTTCCGCTTCGGTCAGGATGACTAATCAACCAGGTCGCCCTGTCAAAACATAGCTTTTATGGTTGTCATCCTGGCCGAAGCCAAAGGATCTTTGGCAGAGACACATCGTATTGCCGGCAAAAGAGGACAGTGTTTGAAACAATATTACGTCTACATCATGGCGAGTATTTCAAGAACCCTCTACATCGGCATGACGAGTAACCTCGAAGCGCGTGTCTATCAACATCGAAATAAGACACTTTGAGGGTTCACTGCAAAATACAATGTAACCCGACTCGTCTTCATTGAGGAATTCAACAATCCTCAAGACGCCATCGCTCGCGAGCGGCAGTTGAAGCGATGGGTTCGTGCGAAGAAAGTCGGGCTTATTGAGAGCACAAACCCTGAATGGGATGATCTGAGCATGGCATGGGAAATATGAAGAGATCCATTCGACTCCGCTGCGCTCCGCTCAGGATGACCACGGGGAAGCTGCGCTCTCTTAGGAGGAGTGTCAATCAGGACAAGTCCTCCCGCCCATCCAATGTCGCAAACGCCGCACTCGCAATGTGCTCGGCGTCGATCTCGTAGTGGTTGTAGAGCTCGTCGCGGGAGCCGGATTGGCCGAAGTCGTCGACGCCGAGGGAGACGACCTGGGCGCCGTAGACGCTGCCGAGCCAGGCGAGGGAGTGCGACGCGCCGTCCTGGACGGTGACGAGCGGGGCGCGGCGCTCGTCCTGGGGAATGAGGGTGTCCAGGTGGGTTGTGGGCTTTGTGGCGTTGACCGAGCCAAGCGCCCAGCGCTGGTGAGCCCTCCATTGCTGGTAGAGACGCTGTGGCGAGGTCAGGTTCAGGACGTTGGCGGCCACACCTTCTTCGTGCAGCATGCGGGCAGCGTCCAGCGCCTCCGGGATCATCACGCCGGTTGCGATGATCTGGACGGTGTCACGCGGATCGGTCTCCGGCGCATCGAGTCTGGAATCCAGCATGCGGTAGCCGCCTGAGAGCGTCTGCCGTCGCAGCTCATCGAGCCCGAAGCGCTCGATCACCGGGCCGAGCAAACGCTGGTCGATGGGCTTGGTCGAGAGCCGCAGGTAGGTCGAGAGGCCGTCTTCGCGGTCGCAGCACTCTCGCAGCGCTTCCAGCAGCATCCACTCAAGCTCCTGGGCAAAACAGGGCTCGTAGGAGCGCAGTCCGGGCAACTCAATGCCGATTGACGGTGTGATCGTTGACTGGTGCGCGCCGCCTTCCGGCGAGAGCGAGATGCCGGACGGCGTGCCGGCGAAGATAAATTTCGAGTTGGAGTAAACGCCGTAAATCAGCGCGTCCAGGCCACGGCAAATAAACGGGTCGTAGACCGTTCCAATTGGAAACAGCAGCTGGCCGCTGAGCTCGTGCGAGAGCCCGAGCATATCGAGCAGCATGAAAAAGTTCATTTCGGAGATGCCCAGCTCGATGTGCTGGCCGCTTGGTTTCGGTTCCCAGCGCAGCAGTGTCATCGCGCCATCTTCGCCGTAGATCTGTGCTTCCTCAGCGGAAAAGACACCGGCTTTGTTGATCCAGCCGCCCAGATTCGTCGAAACCGAGACGTCGGGCGCCGTCGTTACGATACGCTCGCCCACGCCTTCTAGGTCGGCCAGCCGGGTCAGGAGCCGGCCAAGCGCCTCCTGGGTAGAGGTGGTCTGAGTGCGATTGTGGTCGATGTGCTCCGGGATCATGTCTGCTGTGACGGCCGGCGACGGGCAGTGGTCGTCGCTGTAAATCCGTTCCCAGGATTCCTGGCAGAGCTTCCCGGCCTCGGAGTCTTCCGCGAAGCGCGCCCACTCTTCACCCTCAGGGATGCCCAATTGCTCGCGCAGACCTTCAACCTGCTTGGCGTTGAGCAGCGCTGAGTGGTTGAGCGCGTCACCGTAGAAGGGCAGGTTCCAGCCTTTGATGGTGTAGGCGAAGATGACCGTCGGTTGATCCGATGGCTTGAGACCTTCTCCAATAACGTCGATGAGATCCTGCAAGTCGTGCCCGCCGAGATTGGCGAGCAGCGCGGGCAGCTCGTCGTCCGGCACGTTCTTGATGACCTTCGCGATCTGCTTGCCGCCCTCGCGTTCAATCAGCCGCTCGCGCAGAACAGCGCCTTCCAGCCGGATGAGCGTCTGGTATTCCTCGTTGTCCATGTCGTCGATCGCCTGGCGCAGGGCCTTGCCGCCCGGTTTGGCGAACGCGTCCCGCAGTGCGCGGCCGTATTTGACCTCCAGCACCCGCCAGCCGCTCTCGGCAAAGTGGCGCTTCAGCACGGTGGCGCGGATGCCGGGGATGACCCGGTCAAGGCTCTGGCGGTTGAGATCGACGATCCAGAGTACGTTGGTTGCCGGGGCAAGTGCCTCTTCGATAATTGCTTCCCAGATGTTGCCCTCGTCCAGCTCGGCATCACCCATGAGAGCGACAAAACGTCTGGATGTCACCTCGCCAAAATGTTCCTGGGCATAGCGGTGGCCGAGGGCGGCGAAGAGCGGCGCAACGGCGCCGAGACCAACCGAGCCAGTCGAGAAGTCGACCGGGTCCGGGTCTTTGGTGCGGCTCGGGTAGGCTTGCAGCCCCTTGTAGCCGCGCAGCGTGGTGAGATATTCCTCCGGCAACTGGCCGAGCAGGTACTGGATCGCATGGAACACCGGCGAGGCGTGTGGCTTGATCGAAACCCGGTCACCGCGTTCGAGGGCGTGGAAGTACAGCGCGGTCAGGATTGACACCACCGAGGCCGAGGACGCCTGGTGGCCGCCGACCTTCGAGCCGTCGGTGCTGGGACGCACGTTGTTGGCGTGGTGGATGATGTTGGTGCTGAGCCAGAGGATCCGGCGCTGGATCTCCTCGAGCACCGCCATGTGCTCGGCCGAGAGGGGTGGGTCCGGGTCGATATCAGACGTAATGCCAGGCAGATCCTCAACCGGTAACCGCTGTGCCATGAATATCACCCTCTCACCACAGATGCCGAGCGTTGAATCTAACTCAATGCTACATGCCAATGTCGATGCCGGTATTGTCGCCTATCTCTGTGTGGTGGTTCAACTCGACCGCGAATGGTGTGCACGTCGAAGGAAGGGTTACTGTACCTAAAAGATACATGGAGGATACATTGACGCGCCGTTCATGTGTTCATTACCCTGCCTTTACCCAGTCGGAAATGGGCGGAGACGCGAGGTATCTTCGGGGGAATTTCTCGCGGCAATCGAACGAGGAGGTGCGGGCATGAAACGCCTGCTGACATTCGTTGCGCTGTTTGCGCTTCTGGCAACGTCGTTGGTAAGCACGGCCACGGCGGCTCAAGGACCCGAGCGCGAGTATCTGGTTATCGCCAGGGGCAATTCGCTTCCGGCGAATCTGAATCGGGCGATGCGTGATTCCGGCGGAGCCGTTGTCAGGAAAATTCCCGAAATCGGCGTGGCTGTCGTGTCCTCGACGGACGCGAACTTCAAGTCCAGGGCCAGCCGCGCCAGCGGTGTGCAGTCAGTCGTCCCGAACATCAAAGTGTCCTGGCTTGATCCGGTCGAAAACGTCGCCGTTAACCCGGCTGAAGTCGGCAACCCGCCCAATAGCGGCAGCGCCGACTTTTTCTTCGATTTGCAGTGGGGTCACGACGCGGTTGACGCGCCCGAGGCCTGGGCAGCCGGCGCTCTGGGCGACGGCGTACGGGTGGCGGTGCTGGATGACGGCATCGATTCCGACCACCCCGACATTGCGCCGAACCTGAACGTGGGGCTCAGCACATCCTTTGTGCCGAATGAGACCTATGAGTACGACTCGGGCATCCCCGGCGACCCGTTCAGCCACGGCACCCATGTTTCAGGCACCATCGCAGCCGCGCAGAACAGCTTTGGCACAATTGGTGTCGCGCCGGAAGCCGAGCTGGTGATGGTCAAGGTGTTGTCGTCGGCCACTGGTAGCGGCAGCTTTGAGGGTGTCGCCGCTGGTATCGTATACGCCGCCAACATCGACGCCGATGTTATCAACATGAGCTTGGGCGCGACGCTGCCTCGCCGGGGCGTCTGCGAGACCGACCCGGACACGGGTGAGCAGATCTGCATCACCGCCCGTGAAGTTACTGAGCTGACGAACATGCTCGGCCGGGCCACGCGCTACGCCTTCCAGCAAGGCACAACGATCATCGCCTCGGCCGGTAACGACGCCAACGACGGCAACAAGGACAAGGATCTGCTGCACCTGCCGTCTGACTCGCCGCACGTTCTCTCGATCAGCGCGCTTGGCCCGTTGGGTTGGGGTGTTGACCCGAATACCAACCTCGACGAGCAGGCGTTCTACACGAACTTCGGCACGTCGGTGATCGACTTTAGCGGTCCGGGCGGCAACATCGACTTCGACTTGCTGGAGTCGAGCCAGGGTTGCACGGTTTCCGGGTTGGCGCGGCCATGCTTTGTCTTTGACCTGGTCTTCAGCACCGGCTCGGCCGGCGGCTTCTACTGGTCGGCCGGCACCAGCATGTCTGCTCCGCATGTTTCCGGAGTGGCGGCTATCATCATCGGCGACAACGGTGGCTCAATGAAACCCTCGCAGGTCGAGCGCGAGCTGCGAGCTAGCGCCGACGATCTCGGCAAGCCGGGCAAGGACTTCCTGCACGGCCACGGCAGGGTAAACGCCGGCAACGCCGTTCAGTAGGCCTTGCTCCATCGTTTGTCCGCAACGCCTCCGGCTCTCAAGCCGGGGGCGTTATTTTTATTGTCCGGTAACCCGCCAGACGTGCAGGTCGTCCTCAATCAGGATTGGCTCGAAGCGATCCGAGGCCGCCGCCCAAGCATCCTCGACCGGCCAATCGCCGAAGGACACGTTGGGGGTGATCCAGAGGTAATCGACATCGCTCGCCGTGATGGTCTCCAGCCAGGCGGCGCGGTCCGGTTCGCCAAAAGGTTTGAATGGAATGCCCCAGTCATACCCCTGGAGCTGACCGTCGCGGGAGATCGTGAGAACCCGGTTCTGGAGTGAAGGGCCATAGAGCGGGAAAGTAGAGTTGGTACCGGCTACGGCGATGGTTGCCGGCTCATCGCCCGTGGTTTCCCAGAGCCAGCGCCAGGCCTGGGGCTGGCTCTGCAGAAAGCCGGTCAGGCGTCCCCACTGGTCGAAGCGCTGCGCCTCGTAGCGTTCGCCATACACCGGCCACACCGCGATCAGCAGCAGTAACAGAGCCCCCATCGCTAGTCCAAGGGTTTGTGCGCTCAATCTACCGGCGACGTTCCGGAAAAGGAGCACCATCAGCGCTGTTCCACCGACGATGAGCGCGGCGCCGAAAAGGTACGTCTGACTGCGCCAGACACCGGTTCCGATTGGCATGCTGGAGACGTTGAGCAGCGCAACGGGAATTACCATAATGGCGAGCCACTCCACCCGGCTTTTGAACAGGAGCAGCCAGCCCCAGAGGGCCGCGATGATCCCCCAGGCCATCATGGGGTAGAGAAAGCGCGCGAAATGATAGGGAATGACAAACCAGAAGATGGCCAGTGAGAGCGCGCACCACAGCGCCAGTACGACAGTTTTGAGTTCGCGTTCGCGCGGTGCCCGGACCACCGCCAGTGCCAGTCCGGGCAAGATCAGCAGCGGCACGGTCCAGCCAAAGAGGCCGCGCATACCGAATCCAAAGAACCCCGGCCAATCGAACGGGTAGAAGGGATGGCTCTCTTTCCACTCTTGTGTTGCCGCGTAGAGACCCGGCAGCAGCTCTTCGCCACCGAGCTGGACCTCGACCGGGTACGACGGGTTCGTCATAACGACGGCGTTGCGGATATATGAGTATCCGCCCAGCAGGATCACGATGAGCGCGGCCATGGCGGCCAGCATGATGACTCGTTTCCAACCCTCGCCCCGCCAGCGGTAGACGACTATGGCCAGCCAGCCGATTCCCAGCACCGCCACGAACGGCACGGCCAGCACCTTTGTGCCGATCGCCAGCCCAAGCAGCGTCGCCCCCATAGCCGCCCTCCAGACCGTTGGCTTCCTCCACAGCAACGCCATGTTGGCTGTCGCGGCCAGCAGCAAGCCGGCCAGGATAACGTCGTTCTCGGCCAGCGCCAGGCCTCGGATAACGTCTGGCAGCGAGAGCGTCAGCAGCCCTGCCGCCAGTGCGCCAGCCGGCGGCAGGTTGATCTCCAGCCCGAGCCGCACCACCGCCAGAAATAGCAACACAAAGAAGGGTAGTTGCACGAAGCGGGCCACAACGTCGCTCTCGAACGGCGCAACCGTCCAGAACATCCACAGCGAGCTATTGAGCGGATAGAAAGGCGGCGAAGGATCACCAGCCGCAGGCGCCGGCATCACCAGCCGGCCGCTCTGCACCCACTCAGCGACAAAGGGCAGATGGTAGCCAATCGCATCGCCAACCGGCGGTAGCAATCCCCGGTCGCGCGCTAGCTGAGCTATGCCGAAGGTGACGAGGCCGGCGAGAATTGCGTGCGGCCAGCGGATGGTGTCTAAACTCCAAAGGCCCTCACCCCCCAACCCCCTCTCCCGTGGGGAGAGGGGGAGCTCAGGTTTTTCTCCCCTCTCCCCGCAGGAGAGGGGGCGGGGGTGAGGGCATGCTCCAATTCCCGCCAGGACCAGCATCACCACCGGCAGCCACAACAGCCCCAGCGTCCCCAGGACCAACCCAAGGACGACGATAATCACCAAGGCGACCGTCAGCACGTCAATCGCTTGAATGTCCCAAGGGGCATCGTTGCCAAAAGTGAGAACCAAGCGCCAGGCAGCGGCCAGAAGGAGAGCAGTAATAAGGACGAAGACGGCGAAGCCGCCGCGGCTGCCGCTTAACCCTCCTGACCAGACCAGGATGGCGGCCACGGCGGTTAACGCGGCCAGGATCAGGGATACAAGGTTGAGGTTCCCGGCCGGCGGGCGAAACGGCTTCACCGGGCGAGGGTCATGTCAACGGGACGGATTGGCCGGGCCGCCATTCGTCGCGCTCGGTGGCCGTGCCGGTCGTGACGACAAGGCCGCCGTCCGGCCCCACAGCTAACGCCAGCAAATCCAGCGGACGTGGCGCGGGCCCGGCGGTGCGCTCGCCGTGCCGGTTGAAGATGCTGCCGTGGCAGGGGCAGTGGAATTCGTCACGCCCGGCTTCCCAACCGACGTTGCAGCTCTGGTGGGTGCAGCGTGCCGAGAAGGCGAGCAGGCCGTCATCATTGTGAATCACAAAGAAGCGCTCGGACTGCTTTTGCAGTGGCGCCTCTCCTGCTTGCGGAACCTCTGCCGCGGGAATCACGACATCCTTCGGCTCGGGCTTTTCATTCTCCATTGAGATACAGGCAGACAGCATCGCCCCGGCCAGCAGTCCGGAACTCATCGTCAGGAATTTTCGTCGCGTTAACACAGTCACACACCTCTCTAGAGACGCGGCTTGAGTATATCCAGACCGGGGGTCAGAACCCCGCGCTCACGAAGTGCAGCCGCATAACCCGGCCGTTGGCCATGTCGGTCAGGTAGAGCTCACCGGCCTCGTTCTCTCCAAAGGAGCTGAGGTTGAAGTCGAACTGGCCAATCTCGTGCTTCTGCCAGAGATCGTCGCTCTCAGCCGTGGCCCAGACCCGGCCGCTGCACCAGTCCCCAAAGATGTAGACACCCTCTATGAAGGGCGTCTCCTCTCCGCGATAGACGTATCCGCCAGTGGCTGAGCAACCGTTGACAAGATCTCCGTCAATGTGCGGGTAATCGAGAATCGGCATGGTGAGTCCGGTCTCGTTGCAGGGCTCGTCGGCCGGGAAGCAAACGGCGCCTTCCATGATTGGCCAGCCGAAGTTCAGACCGGATTCACCGGCTGGAATCAGATTGACCTCTTCAAAGGTGTGCTCTCCCACATCGGCGATAAACATGTCGCCA
The DNA here is from genome assembly GCA_013696045.1 of Chloroflexia bacterium. GTDB lineage: Bacteria > Chloroflexota > Chloroflexia > Thermomicrobiales > CFX8 > JACCZH01. The sequence continues at coordinate 835 of JACCZH010000259.1, read as the reverse complement.
GTGCCGCGGTCGAAGCTAAAGCGCCAGGGATTGCGTAGACCCAGTGCCCAGATCTCGGGCAGATACGCATCGTCCTCAACAAACGGGTTATCAGGTGGGATGGCATAGGGCTCGCCGCCGTCAACGTCCAGCCGTAGAATCTTTCCGAAAAATGACTGTGGATCTTGCGAGTTGTTCCAGAGCGCGCCTTGCCCGCCTTCATCCCCGGTGCCGCCGTAGAGATACCCATCTGGACCAAACCTGAGCTGACCGCCGTTGTGGTTTGCCTCGCGGTCTGGAATCGTCAGCAGGATCGTGGCTGAATCGTGGTCGGCCCGGTTGGGGTTGTCCGCCGCGACCTGAAAACGTGCGATCATGTTGTCGCCGGAATTGCTTGCTTCCTGCTCCGGTCCCACCGGCTCAGCGGTGTAGAACACGTAGAAGTAGCCGTTCTCGGTGTAGCTTGGGTGGAAGGCGACGCTGAAGAGTCCCTGCTCGATAAACCAGTCGCCGACAGCGTCGCGAATATCCAGAAATGGCTCTGGCAGAAGCTCACCGTCCACCGCCACCAGTATCCGGCCCTGGCGCTCGACGACAAAGAGCCGGTTGCTTCCGTCTCCCGCATTGGTGACCTGGGTTGGCTGGGTGAAGCCAGTCAGTGTCTCCTCAAGCTCGACAGTAATGTCCTCCAGGCGAATCTCCGGTTCAGGCTCAGGAGTTGGAGTGGGCCGGGTCTGACTGGCGACGGGGCTCGGCTCCGGGTTGGTTTCTGCTGGCTGTTCAGTAGGCATTTGGATGGGACTGAACGCATCACCTGATCGGACATCCAGCGCCTGGCTTCCGGTAAATATGGTCA
>JACCZH010000248.1 GCA_013696045.1 Chloroflexia bacterium | reverse complement strand
GCCGGTCCCGGCCAACGTTGAGCGAGCGGTCGGCCAGGCGATCCGCATGGTGCATGTTGACGCTGTGCTGGCTTCTGACTATCGCTCGGGAGTGTTAACCGGGAGTGTCGTTGACGCGATCCGGGAGCTGCAAGGACTGCAGGGCGTGATCACGACGGTGGATTCCCAGGGTGAGCTATCGAAGTTCTCCGGCTTTGGTCTGGTGAAGTGCAACCAGGCCGAGGCGGAAGCGGCGATCGGCCACGGCTTGAATGACGCAGCCTCCCGCGAGAGGCTGTTGCTCGATCTGCGTGGCAAGCTGGATTGCCGCTGCCTGGTAGTAACGCGCGGCGCCGAGGGCGCGTCGATGGTAACTGACGATGGCTATCAGGACATTCCGGCCGTTAACCGCAGCGAGATTTTCGATGTCACCGGGGCCGGCGACACTGTGGTCGCGGTTATGACCGCGGCGTTGCTGGCGGGCGGCAGTCCAGTCGAGGCCGCGTCATTGGCGCAGGTTGCGGCCGGCGTGGTTGTGCGACGCTGGGGTAACGCGCAGGCCACCAGGGACGAGATCGCCGCCGCCCTTGGTTGATGTGGTAGCACGGATGTGTATTGCCGTAGGGGCGTAATGTATTGCGCTCCTACGAACAAGGGGTAGATCTCATATGGGTGTGGTTATCGCCGTTGACCGGCTCGGGCAGCTCGGTGACGAACTGCGCTCTGAAGGTTCGCGGATCGTGTTCACAAACGGTCATTTCGATTTGTTGCACGTCGGGCATTTGCGCTATCTGAGGGCCGCCGCGAAGCTGGGTGATGTTCTCGTGGTGGGCGTCAACGATGACTGGATGACGACCGAGAGGAAGGGGCCGTCGCGTCCAATTCTGCCGCAAGCTGAACGCGCCGAGCTGCTGGCCGGACTGGGTTGTGTGGCGTACGCGACAATTTTCAGCGAGCCGACGGCTGAACGCTGTGTCAAATCCTTACGGCCGGATGTGTATGTCAAAGGTGGCGACTACGGTCCGGGTGGAGTTGATCTGCCCGAGGCCGAAATCGTGCGTCAACAGGGTGGTGAGACGGTGATCCTGCCGCTCGTCGAGGGCCGCTCAACCACCGATATTGTGACGGCCATACGCGAGGGAAGACCGGTCCGGTGAGGCCGGCCTCTGGCCCAGTGGTTTCCGAACCGGAAGGCAGCGGCGGGCAGGGCATCGGCACGGCTGCCATGCTTCTGATGGCCGGCACGGTCTTGTCACGGGTGCTCGGCCTGGTGCGCGAGCAGGTGAACTCCTACCTCTTCGGCGTGAGTGACGCCATGGCGGCGTTCACGATCGCGGACAACATCCATACCATGTTGTTCGACCTGGTAATGAGCGGCATGATGCAGGCGGCGCTCATCCCGGTCCTCAGCCAGTATGCCGCCCCGCACCAACGCGATGAGCTGAAGAAGATTACCGGGGCACTGCTGACATTGACAGTGGTCGTCGTTGGGACGATCGTCGTGCTGCTGGAGATTTTCGCGCCCTACGCCGTGGCGGCGATGACTGCGTTCGGTGGCGGTGGGGAGGCCAAGGGCGCGGAGACAGTCGAGCTAACAATCCAGCTTGTGCGCTTGATCCTGCCGGCCGTGTTCCTGTTATCGATCTCGACAGTATTGATGGCCACCCTCTACTCTCTGCAGCGCTTTACTCGTCCGGCTCTGTCGCTGTCGCTGCGGAATCTGGCCATTGTAACGGTGACATTGCTACTCGGACGGACGGCGCTTGAGGTGCGGGCGATTGTGATCGGGATCGTCGTTGGAGCAGTGCTGCTCATTGCGATTCAGCTGCCAGGGTTGCGTGACGCCATGCCGAGGCCGAATCTCCAGTTCCGGCACCCTGCTATCCGGCGCATTCTGTTGCTCTATTTGCCGATCTTTCTCGGACTCATCGTGAATGCCGTCGCGCTCGCGTTTGACCGCAATCTGGCCTGGGGCATTGGTGAGAATGCCCTGGCGGCCATGCGTTACGCGACGGCCATGAACCAGATGATCCTGGGCCTGGTGGCGGCCGCAATCTCGCTGGCCGCGCTGCCGACGCTCTCACGGCATTTCTCCAGCGGTAATGAAGCGGCTTACCGGCTGACACTGGCCCGCGGGCTGAGAATGGTGACGGTTCTGGTTGTGCCGGCGGCGCTTGGCTTGCTGGCGCTCTCCTGGCCGGCGGTGAAGCTGTTATTTTTCCACGGTGAGACCGACCGGGCCGGCGCGATCGCCATCTGGGTGGCGCTGCTGGCCTATCTGCCGGGCACGTTCTTCGCCGCGTTCGACCAGGTGCTGATCTTTGCCTACTACGCGCGCCAGAACACCCGCACTCCGCAGATAGTCGGCGTGCTGGCGGTGGGCGTCTATTTCCTGTTTGCCCTGTCGCTGGTGAATATCGCGTCGAGCGAGAACGGCAGGATGGCCGGGCTGGTGGGCGCGAACTCGGCACAGTTTATCTTCCACGCGATTGTGATGGTGGTGCTCATGCGCCGGCTGCTTGCGTCCGGGCCTGATGGCAAGCGGCAGTCGCTCGATTGCGGCGAGCTGGCTCGCACGTTAAAGGTCTGCCTGGGCGTCGGCACGGTGATGACGCTCCTGGCCGGCGGCGCTGCTCTATTATTATCGCTGGGATTGCCACAGGCAGGTACAGGGTTGCTGGAATTTGTGCGGGACGCGGTTATCCTTGGGGCGCCAGTCGCGCTGGGTGCGGTTGTGTACGCCGCTGGATTACTCTACTTCCAGGTTGACGAAGCCCGGTTGATTCAAGCACGCGTGCTGGGTCTCGTGCGGAGATAAAGCCCTCTCCCCGCGGGAGAGGGGCCGGGGGTGAGGACCTTTCTTGCGAAATCACTACGACGTCATCATTGTTGGCGGGCGCTGTGCGGGGAGCGCGGCGGCTATCAGCCTTGGACGGGCTGGGTTCCGGGTGCTGCTGGTCGAGCGGCAGAAGATGCCCTCGGACACGATCTCAACCCATGTTCTCTGGCCGGACGGCCTCAGTGCTTTGCGGCGATTAGGCGCTCTCGATAGAGCGCTGGCAACCGGAGCGCCCCCCACGCATCATTTCCGGCTGTGCCGTGGCATGGACACTCTGGAGACGCCGCTCACTCCGTTTGAGGGGATTGATTATTTCCTGTGCGTGCGCCGGCACGATCTGGACGGCATCCTGTTTGATGTCGCGCTGGATACTCCGGGTGTAGATGCCTTCGATGAGACGCGGTTTACAGAGCTTATCTGGGAGAATGGACGAGTATCCGGTGCGCGATTGGCGTCTGTGCATGGTGAGTATGCGATCTCAGCGGGTCTGGTTATTGGCGCGGATGGCCGCGACTCAGCGGTGGCGAAGGCAGCTGGCGCAAGTGAGGATGACATTGTTGAGCCTGGACGCTACTGGTACTACGGATATTTCTCTAACTCCTCTGAGCCCGAGCCCAGAGCGCTGACTCAATCAGAAACCGAGATCGATACTGTCGCGACCATGCTGACGAGCAACGGGCTGCGGATGGTGATCTATGGCGCGTTCAACGAGGATTACGCGCTGTTCAAACAGGACCATCGAGAAAACTATCTGCAACGAGTGAACGCGCATCCATTCATCGCTGAGATGCTGGCAGATGCGCAGCTAGACTCGCCGGTGTACGGCTTTGCCGGAGTACGTGGGTATTATCGAGATGTCGTGGGCAATGGCTGGACCCTGGTTGGGGACGCTGCCCACCAGAAAGACCCGGTTGTCGCGCGTGGCATTACAGATGCGTTGGTTGGCGCGGAAGAACTTGCTGCTCATCTGAGTGGGGGCGTAGCTGAGGAGGCACTGAAGCGCTATGCGGTCCAGCTGCGCGAGCGTACTCGCACCGGTAGCCGGATGGCGAAGATGATGGCCCGGCCTGACCGGCACATGAGCGCCAGCCAAGCCCAGACC
>JACCZH010000226.1 GCA_013696045.1 Chloroflexia bacterium | reverse complement strand
GCTGGGAGGATGTCAATCTCGACGACGGCCTCGTTCACGTTCGCGGACAGTTGCAGTGGATCGACGGCAAACCGCGTATCACGCCCACCAAGACAACCCGTAGCCGCCGGACGATCCCGCTGCCGGCCGTCACCATTGACGCATTGCGTCAACATCGCGTTCGACAACTGGAGGAACGGTTGATGCTCGGTGGAGAATGGAACGATCACGGCCTTGTGTTCACCACGTCGCTGGGCACGCCGCTTGACGCCCGCAACGTTCGCCGATGGTTCACTCGCTTACTCGAGGATGCGAATCTTCCAGTACTCAGGTTTCACGATCTCCGGCATTCGTGCGCGACGTTGTTACTGGCGCAAGGGGTTGCGCCTCGACTGATTATGGAGACGCTGGGGCACAGTCAGATTAGCTTGACGATGAATTGTTACGCCCACGTCTTGCCGACAATGCAACGCGAGTCAGCGTCCCTGATGGATGCCATTCTGACAGCCACCGAGGGCTAGTTTTATCCCGGTGGCTGTCAACGTGGCTGTCAAAACGAGTCAAGGCCGGTGGGATTGTTCCACCGGCCTTGTGCTTTTGGCTTGTAGAAGCCGTATTCTCGCGTGAGCCGCCAGGGACTCGAACCCCGAACCCGCTGATTAAGAGTCAGCTGCTCTGCCAATTGAGCTAGCGGCCCATCGCGACGGCGATCCTCGCGAGGATCGCCGTGCAAGAGGGATTATAGCGAACTTTGATGATGTTGTCAGCAGCTGCACTGTGGTGACGAGATCCGTTCTACTCCCACAGGATGACAACGTGTAATCTACGGCGTGTTCACCTGCTGGGCGTTGTGGGCGGCCATCAGGGCGTCGCGGCCGGTTGAGGTGGTGAGGACTACGCGGTCGCCGGTGGTGATTATGGCGTGGTAACGGGCGCCGTCGAACCAGATGTCGCCGTCCTGCTCGTAGGAAGCGAGGGTCTGGCGCAGGGCTTCGTCGAACTCGGTGGCGTCTTCTTCGGTGTCCCAGCGGGTAACCATGACGGTGAGCATGGCGTCGGCGTCGCTCCACATTTCGAAGCCGGTTCCGCCCCAGCCTTCGGCGGCGCTGCCGGCCGATCTGACCCCATTTTCCTCCAGCAGGAGCAGAAGGTCGAATTCGCCAAGGGTACCGTTATAGGTCTCTTCCCAACCGTCACCGAGCGCCTGGGAGAGGTCTGGGATGTCGACTTCAAGCGGGAGGTCGCGGGGCTCGGAGATGTACTTTTCCGGGTGCAGAATCTGTTCGGTCGAGACCGGCGGATCCTCAAGTGCGGCGTTCACCGCGTCGATGCCACCCTCGGCGATCAATGCCTCCACGAACGCGAAGCCGGCTTCGTAGGGAAAAAGCAGACCATCGCGGATATAGCGGGGCGCGCTGTCCAGTGTAGGTGAGCCTTCCTGGGCGGCTGCGCCCGTCACAAACTCATTAATTTCTTCGGCGGTAAGGTGCTGGATGGCGTACTGGATCATCGCCCAGGATGCGTCGCCTTCTATTAGCGCGGTAAAGGCTGTTAAGCGGTCGAAATCGGTGCTGTCTTCGTCGTATGGGTCGAGGCCGTAGTGCTGGTCCTGGAGCGCATGCACTATTTCATGCGACATCGTCACCTTCTGATCGGCGGAGAGGTCGCCTTCCTCGCTAATCACGAAGAGCTCGCCGGTGTCAGAGTTATAGTATCCGGCCACCTGTTCGGTCAGCAGATCAACGGTTAGCTGGTAATAATCGAGCGCCGGGTCGTCGATCAAACGCAGCATCCAGAGCAGGTCTCGGTCGAGATCGGCCTGTTCCTGGGGGAACTCGTCTTCGATGAGCTGGCGCAGATTCTCGCCAAGTTGCGCCCGGTTGATGATCTGGCTGTTGATCTCGTCCAGCAGCTCCAGCTCCCGAACCTGAGCCGTATCCTCGGCGATCTGGTCGATAAGGGCTGCGAGGTCAGCAGTGTCGCCGGTTGCAGCGGGGGTCGTCTCAGGCTCGACGGTGGGTGGAGTGGGAGCGACCTCGGGCGGAGTGGGCACACGTGGCAGGGTTGGAGTTGGCTCGGCGGCGGCG
>JACCZH010000193.1 GCA_013696045.1 Chloroflexia bacterium | reverse complement strand
ACAGATCGATGAAGGTGTTGGCCAGATCTGGGTCACGGGCCAACGCATCGCCAACAACACGATTCACATCCCGCTGCTGCAAGAGACGAACCGCGGAGTTACGGGGATCTTGCAACATGCGATTGGCATTGACGGGGCAGCGGCCGCGATCGAGCAACATGCAGAGAGTTGCCCCGGCTGTCCGGCCTGCGTGCGGGGAGATCGACGATGACAATCCTCTTGATGGTCCTGTCAGTGCTGGCAGTGCTGGTGCTCTTCGGTGCGCTGGTCTTCTTCCTGATCAAAATCATCGCGACGCTGGAGAGTATCGGCGGCGACAAACCGGGCTACAGCAGCCGGTTAAGCGGGCTGGGCAAAATCGCGTTCGGGGTGCGGGCTATCGAGCAACAGACCAGCCATCTTGGACCCGAAGTCATGCGGCTCAATGCGTCACTGGATCAGGCGGCGGCTGGATTGCAAAGCATCGACGGCCATCTGGTGCGGACCATCGAGGCTGTTGTGCGTCAGGAAGGTGGTTGATCGTGGATGTGCCAACCATTGTCTACGTTCTGTGGTGGATAACATTGATTGTCGCAGTGGTCATCGTGCTGCCGCTGGCGGTCTACCTTCTGCATCGTGCTCTCAAAGCAGCCCGCCAGATCGAACACTACGCGGCTCGCACTCTTGAAGCCGGCGTTGGCGTGGCAGGCAATACGGCCAATATTACGGCGTTGAACCAGACCATAGAGAGCGCAGGCGGTATTCTGGCGACGGCCCACGCCATTGAGGAGCACGCGGGAACCATAGAAGGCGCATTGGCGGGGAGGGCACGAGGATGATCCTGACCTATCTCACACTGGCGGCGGTTGCTATCGTTGTGCTTGTTCTGGTTGTCTATCTGGTGGCAATCGCCTATTTTCTATGGAAGGCGGACCAGCATTTGAAGCAGCTCGTTGGCGGACTCCAGGCGATTCAGGGGCACGCGAAGCCGCTGCCGGAACATCTGACGACGATAAACGGAGCGCTGACGGCGCTACTTGACACGTTACGTGGAACCGACCGGCACCTGGCAGGCGCCGAGAGGGTATTTGAACGAGAACGGGGCCGCCATGTGCTTTAAGAATCTGCCGGTTGAGTTTGACGCCGACGGCCGGCCTTATCTTAAGGAAGATATTCCCGATCCATATGCGACCGACGTGAGCCCAAGCATGAACGGTGGCGGCGTTCAGACGCTCACCCGTGACCAGATAGAAGACCTGCTGGAACGCAATGGGCACATCGAGCAGAAAAACTTTGACCCCGTTACGCGTGTTGCCGGAGCGCTGGCGTTCCACTCGGTCGTCGATCATGAGCAGCGCAAGGTGATCGAGAGCCGCTCGGTGGCGACGCTCTTCCGGGGTTACGAAATCATCATGATGGGCCGCGACCCGCGTGACGCGATCTATATCACCAGCCGCGCTTGCGGTGTCTGCGGTGGCGTGCATGCTACCTGTGCTGCGCTGGCAATTGAGATGGCGATTGGCGTTAAACCTCCGCCACTCGGCATAGTCATTCGCAACCTACTTCTGGCGCTTGAGTTCCTGTATGACAATCCGTTGCACCTCTTCTTGCTGGCCGGCCCGGATTATTCGGAAGTCGTCGTGCGCCGCACGAACCCGGAGTTGTTCGAGCGCGCTGAGAAGACGGGCGCACCAAACGCTGAAGTGCATGGCTACGCGACTGTTGGCGACATCATGCGCGATCTCAATCCGCTTGAAGGCAGCCTCTATCTCGAAGCGATCGGGATGACGCGTATCGCGCGCGAGGCATACGTCCTTATTGGCGGCAAGTTTCCGCATCCGCAGACGGTCGTGCCGGGCGGTGTCAGCGCAACGGTGAACCTGACCACCTTCAACGAGATTTACCTGCGCTTGCAGCAGTTCTTTGATTACTCCAAGCGAGTCGTGACCATCTACGACGATCTGTGCAACTTCTTCTACGACGCTGACCCGAAATACCGGGACGTGGGACGCACCACTGCCAATCTGATCGACAGCGGCATCTGGGACGATCCGTATGCCTATGACGCCACCTACGAGAACTGCAACGAGTGGGGCGAGAAGCGCTGGGCGACACCGGGCGTCATCATTAATGGCGAGCTGGTGACGACCAAGCTTCAGAACATCAACCTGGGTCTGGAAGAGTTCGTAGAGCACTCCTTCTATGAGGAATGGGATGGCTACCGGTTCCCGACCGACCCGGCCGGTGCGCCGCTCAGCCCGCATCACCCATGGAACAAAGACACCAAACCGCGTCCGCAGGCACCGAACTGGCGAGAGAAGTACACCTGGTCGACCTCGCCGCGCTGGGACCGCCAGGCCATGGACGCCGAGTGTACGGCCCGGCTCTGGAACACCGCTGTGGCCCAGAAGATCCCGGCCAATCCGTATATTGAAGCCACCGGACACAGCCTGAAGCTGCTCATCCCCGAAGGCAGGATGCCGGAGATGGAGCTGGAGTGGCATGTTCCGGATGTCTGGAACGCCTTCGAGCGCAACCGTGGCCGGGCATACAGCGTGGCTTACACCGCCATGGTGGCGATGAATGTCTGGCAGCAGGGCATGGATTTGATGAAAGCCGGCGAGACCGCGGTGAGCACCAAGTTCGAGATTCCCAAGAAGGGCGTGCACCTCGGTGTCGGGTTCTGGGGCGCGGGACGTGGATTTCTGACCCACCATGTGGTGATCGAAGACGGAGTGTGCAGCAACTACCAGATCATCACCCCGTCGACGACCAACGCTTCGCCGCGCGATCCATGGGGTCTGCCCGGCAAGTATGAGGAGGCAGTACTGAATACACCGATTCTGGAAAGTTCCAGTATCGCGGACTTCCAGGGTATCGACATCCTGCGCGCCATCCGTTCGTTCGACCCGTGTATGCCATGCACGACACACGTTCACACCGACCGGGGCGTTATCACGCGTGAAGTGAACACCTGTGCATGTGGGTTGGAGCATTAGCACGATGCTGTTATCCCGGCCGGCGCGCATCACCAGTCATCTCGACCGAAGTGGAGAGATCTCAGTCCCACCAAAGCCTGGTCTGGCACGAGCTCTCTCCACTCCGCTGCGCTGCGGTCGAAAGACGGGGTTGGTGTGATTCTGGTGGCCGGCGTTGGCTATTCGCACCTGAGCGACCTGTCGTTCGGGCCGCAGTTGGTTGAGCGGTTACAGACGATGGAGTGGCCGGCCGAGGTGCAGATTGAGGATCTGAGCTACGGGCCGATTACGGTGGTCCAGTGGTTTCAGGACGATCCGGGACGCTTTGACCGGGCGATCTTTGCCGGGGCGATGCAGCGCGGCCGCCCGCCCGCCATGGTGACACGCTATGAGTGGGATAATGCTCAATGGTCGCCGGAGGATGTGCACCAAAGGGTGACCGAGGCAGTAACCGGCGTAGTGAGCGTCGAGAACACCTTGGTCGTCGCTGGCTACTTTGGCTTGCTTCCGGCCCGGACGTCGGTGATCGAGTTTGAGCCGGTGGACGTCGAGTGGGGCCTGGAGCTTGGGCAGTTCGGCAAGCAGCGCTTGAACGAAGTTGTGGACGCAATCCGGGATGACGTGTTTCTGGAGGCGGAACACACCGAAAGGAGACAGACGTTCAATGAGTGACACGCAAAGACAAACGTTAGACTCGATAGAAGCTTTGCGCTGCCGTGACGATATCTTGCAGGCCATGTACTGGATGCGTGGCGAAGGCTTCGGCGAAGATGTTGATGCGCGCGGGCTTATGGGCTTCCTCGCTCTTGACGCGGATCTCCTGGCGGAACAACTCGAGATTCTCGTGGAAGACGGCCAGCTCGCTGAAGCAGATGGGCGCTATGTGCTGACCGATCTGGGGGCTCGCGAGGGTGGCCGGCGGTTCCACGACGAAGTTGCCGACCTTCAGAAGACAGCCCATGGCGAATGCGGTCCGGATTGCCCATATTGCAAAGGCATCCGCGGCGACGGTTGCGCGCATTGCGCGATGGTGGCGTAGCCTTTGGGACCCTTCGTTGACGATGATCGATGCGTTGCGGTGCGCAGCGGCCTTCCATCAGTCATCCTGAGGAACGAAGGATCTCTGGCCGGGTCGGCGAGGGTCATAATAGGAGATCCTTCGTTTCTCAGGATGACTGTCAAAGCAGAGAGAGTCCGCATATGGCGCAACCGATCAGAATGAAACTGCCGGTCATCCAGCCGGGTGAGGTGGTGTACGAACCGCCGGAGGAGTTCCAGCAGCTACTCGATTGGGTCGGCACCGGTCTGACGAACCTGGAGACGATCGAGGACGAGCAGTTGCGCGAGCAAGTTTTTGCCTTGCTTAAGGGGGTTGACATGCTACACCGGCAGGGGCTTGACCGCATGTTGCGCCTGATGACGACCCTTGGCGGAAGAGGCTTGACCGAGCGGGTCATTCAGGATGGCGTGGTCAAAACATTGCTCGATCTTTACGATCTGCCTGAGTACCAGGAGAGCGATCCCTGGTGAAACCAAGGGTATTAATCGCCGGTATTGGCAACGATCTGTGCCGCGACGACGGCTTTGGGATTGTGGCGCTCAGGCGGTTGGCGGAGGCCGGCGTGCCGGATGGCGTGAAGCTCTACGAGTCCGGTATTGCCGGAATCGGGTTGGTTCAGGAGTTGATGGACGGTTACGAGGCGGTGGTCTTCGTGGACGCCGTCGACCGGGGAGGCGAGCCTGGAACGGTCTATCTGCTGGAGACCGAAGTGCCCGAGATCAGCGACGAGAACCGCGATCAGTTCCTGGCCGACATGCATTTCGTCGTGCCCTCCACCGCCCTGCTGCTGGGCAAGGCGCTCAACGTACTGCCGCCCCGCATCTTTATCCTTGGCTGCCAACCGGCTGAGTATGGTTTGGGGCTGGGGTTGAGCGCGCCGGTTGAGGCTGCGGTAGCGGAGGCAATCAGACAGCTGCGAGAATTGACGGCCACATTGTTAAAGGAAGAATCTCATGTGCCAAGCCATACCGCGTAAGGTGCTTCAGATTGATGGAGAGCGGGCTGAAGTGCTCTATGACGGCCGGCCGGAGTGGGTTATCCTGCGCGGCATTGAGGACGTTGCAGTCGGCGAGTATCTGATCGTCTATGCCGGGCAGGCGCTCGAAAAAATGCACGTCGAGGAAGCTGAAGATATCCTGCGCTTCCAGGAAGAGCTGGAGCAGATGCTCGAGGAGGCCAGCAGATGACCGGGCAACGGCGACTCTGTGGAGAGGCCAGGAATGAACCAGGCGAGCTATAACGTCCCGTTTCGAATTGGAGAACTTGCCAGCGAGCTTGGCATCAATCCCAAGACCATCCGCTACTATGAAGAGATCGGCTTGCTTCCAGAGCCGCCCCGGAGCACGGCCGGCTATCGTCTGTACAACATCGCCGACCGCGAACGGCTCCGCTTCATCATCAAGGCGAAGGCAATCGGTCTCACGCTCGAAGAGATTGGTGAGATCCTCGCACTGCGACGGGACGGAGAGCAGTCATGCGAGCACGTCTTGTTACTGCTCGACCGGAAACTAGCTGCCGTGGACCATCAACTTCGCGTGCTTAAGGATTTTCGGGACGATCTTCTGCTGCTGCGGGAGGAAGCCGTCCACGAAATTCCGAGGGATAGCGCACAATTCTGCTGGATCATCGAACAACATGAGCCTCATCAGCGCGACGATACTTCCACAATGCTGAGTGGCAAGAGC
>JACCZH010000146.1 GCA_013696045.1 Chloroflexia bacterium | reverse complement strand
AATCGGAAACCTGCGTTTTATCAAGCCAGCGAGGATGATATTCGTTCGGGCGCGACGACGGACGTGTATTTTCAGCGCACAGTACACATCATCGAAGAGGCCGGACTTGATCGTCAGGTGCGCGCCGAGTTTTCGGTCAAGGGTCTGCCGGAAGATGTTCCCTGGGCGGTTTTCGCCGGGCTTGAGGAAGTCTTCGCACTGCTGCACGGGATTGACCTCGATCTGCGCGGCATCGCCGAGGGCACGATTATCCGTCCCGATGAGCCGGTCATGGAAATCCGAGGATCGTATCTCCAATTTGCGATATTTGAGACGGCGATGCTCGGGTTGCTGTGTCAATCGTCCGGCGTCGCGACGAAAGCCGCCCGGATGAGGGTGTTGGCCGGCGACAAATTGCTTGCGAGCTTCGGAGCTCGAAGAATGCATCCCGCGATAGCGCCGGTTATCGAGCGTGCCGCCTTTATTGGCGGTTGCGACGGCGTGAGCGTCGTGAAGAGCGCCGAGGTGCTCGGGCAGGACCCAACAGGCACAACGCCACACTCATTAATGCTGTTGGTGGGCGATACTGTGGAGTCGATGGTGCTCTTTGATCGCATCATCGAGCCGAGCGCAAACCGGATTGCGTTGATCGACACCTTCGGCGATGAAAAATTTGAAGCGATCAGAGTGGCTGAAGCATTGGGTGAGAAGCTGTACGGCGTGCGGCTGGATACTCCAGGCTCCCGGCGTGGGGATTTCGCGAAGATCATCGAGGAAGTGCGCTGGGAGCTGGATCTACGCGGTTTTGAGCATGTCAAGATCGTTGTTAGCGGGGGGTTGGAAGAGGGAGATGTGGCCAGGCTGCAACCACTGGTCGACGGCTTTGGGGTTGGAACATCCATCGCAAATGCTCGCACAATCGACTTTGCCATGGATATTGTTGAGATCGAGGGCAAGCCTGCCGGCAAGCGCGGCAAGATGAGCGGCGCGAAGCAGGTCTGGCGCGATCTCACGACATGTGAGGATGAGGTGCTGCCTCTCGGCAAGGGCCCGGCTGATCCATCCCGCGAGCCGATGCTGGTGTCCCAGATCGAACAGGGACGGTTGGTGGAGCCGTTGCCATCCGCCCGTCAGATTCGGGCCTACGTGCAAGTCCAGCTCAAGTCGGTGGGGGACGAGATTACTCGTCGGGGGTAGTTGTGCCCGGTCCTCCGGAGCGATTCTTGGGCGGCTCCTGACGACTCTCGTCCTCGTCGTGCGGCGCTTACTCGCGTTCGCCCGGCATCGGCGGGAGAATTTGCGGATAGACCCGGCGGCCGAACTGCTCGATATGGATTGCCGCTGTTGGGCAGGCTCGGGCGGCGCCGAAAATCGTCTGGGCGCTGGTGTGCTCAATGTCTTCCTCTTCGAAGAAGGCCTTGTTGGTGTCCTCATCGATCATGAAGACTCCTGGCGCCACAGCAGCGCAGCGGCCATAGGTTACGCAGCGGTTTGGATCTATCGTTACTTTGAGATGATGCTTGGACATGTTGAACCTTTCTCTGTTGCCGGCCCCCAGCCGGACACTCCTCAATATCTACCACAATTGGCAGATTCGGACTTTGCCATCTCGACTTCTTGACGCGCCGTGCCCGCGTTGCGATGATCTGTTGACGAAAATCGAGAGGAGACCACAATGGCAGAGGATAAAACCGGCGCGAACAGGATTAAGCGGCATCCGTTCCTAGGCGACGCTCCGGACGGCGAGACTACCAGAGTCATTGTTGACGGCAACGAGTTCTACGGGATTATTGGCGAGCCGATCGCGATGACGCTGCTTGCCAACGGCATCCGGACCTCACGGACGATGCCGCACTCAGGCGCACACCGTGGCTACTTCTGTGGTGTAGGCCGTTGCCCCGATTGCGCGATGACGGTGGACGGTGAGCTGAATGTGATGACGTGTACCACGCCCCTACGGCCGGGCATGGTTGTCCGTACCCAGCAAGGGCTCGGTAGCTGGCAGGAGAACGAGTGATGCGCACGGATGAAATCGTCGTTATCGGCGGAGGTCCGGCTGGGGTTAGCGCGGCGTTCACCGCGCGCAACCGGGGCGCGAGTGTAACGCTGATCGACGAGCAGAGCGCCATTGGCGGCTACCTGCGCTGGACGCTGTCGGTTCAGCGCGGCCTTCCGCCGCAGCTCGACGGCAGACGCGGATTTGAGGTTGCTGAGATGGGCTGGAACGTACTCTACGACTCCGGAGTGAATGTCCAACTGCATTCCACGGCCTGGGGGTTGTTTGAGGACAATGTTCTCGGCGTTGTGAACCCCGAGTCGTCGTATCAGCTCAAGGCAGACAAGGTTATTGTCGCGTCCGGATCAACTGATGCGTGTGTGCCCTTCCCCGGCTGGGAACTGGCCGGGGTGATGACAGCGCGGGCGGCGTTGATCGCAATCAACGTCCATCGTGTGTTGCCTGGGCGGCGGGTTGCGCTGGTCGGCAATGGACCGGAAGCAGCGGAAGTGCGTGAGGCGATCGAGACAGCCGGCGCCGAAGTCGTCGCTCATTTCTCCGATCTCGCTCGATTTGGAGCAGGAGGGGAAGGGGTGGTCGAATGGGTGACGCAAGGCGGCGAGCGCATCAACATCGATGCACTTGTGACCGTCTTTGGCTCGCAACCCGATCCGGCATTGCCGTTGCAGGCGCTGGCCCAGACTGGTTACTCGGAGCTTTCCGGGATGCATGTGCCGTTGCGTAGCGCAACGCTCGAAACAACGTCGCCGGGTGTCTATGTCGTCGGCGACGCTGGCGGGCTTTGCTCGACGGCTGAAGCAAGCGCCGAAGGCCGGGTCGCCGCTGAGGCAGCCGTAGAAGGCGATGATCTGGAGCAGGCATTGGAGCAATTATCCGAAACGCGCTCCGTGGAGCGAGCAGCCGAGCTGAGCCGCTTGCGACCCGCTGCTGCTGCGTCTTAGCCGCGAAAAGAGGTACGACATGAATCTCAACGAGACGGTGTCCCGGTTGCCGGACGAGACGCAGGTTTGCCGTTGCGAAGAAATCAGAGCTGCGGATGTGCGCCAGGCCATTGCCGAGGGCGCCCACACGATCAACGACGTGAAACGCCGCACGCGAGCGGGCATGGGCGTCTGTCAGGGCATCTTCTGCACTCGCACGATTGCAGCGCTGATTCACACCACAACTGGCGAGCCTTTCGAAAACCTGGCCCCGATGACAGCGCGTCCTCCGGCGCGGCTGATCCCGCTGGCACAGCTCGCCGCGGCCGAGGAATAGAGGGCAATGTTGAGACGCTTTTAGAGCAATTTTCATAACGGTGTGTCATCTCCACAAGGTCGAGATGCCACACCGGCGCCAACCGTATTGACAAATGCTCTAGGTATGGAGGCACTACTATGCGCTACAGCAGCCTGACCGACGCCTCTGGGCCCGATGTGATTATCCGGGCCGTGGAAACGTTCGGGCCGGCCGGGCATGGCCTGCGCTTGACCGGGCGTGACATGCTGTCAGCTCGCTTTGAGAGTCCCGTTGGACACGTTGCCGTTGAGGCGTCGCGAACTGAAGACGACCGCACCGAGGTCATCGTCGAGACCCGCGAGTTTGACCGCGAGGTTGAGGCGTTTATCACCGCGCTACCGCGCCGGTCCTGGCTTGACAAGCTGCTGAGGCGCGGCGCCCGCAAGCGTTAGGCGCTCGGCGGAACAAACACTGGCGCCAGCTGGCGTTTGTGCGCGGTGGTCTCGACCATGCGGCGAACCTTCGTCAGGACCGCGTCATCGATTCCGCTGGTGTCGCCAGTTTCGAGGGCCTGGAGCGCCTGGTCAAGCGCTTCGTAGCTCATGCCCATCTCGTCTTCATCAGTCTGGCCGGCCCAGAGTCCCGCCGAGGGTGCTTTGGTGATAATCGGCTCAGGCACACCGATCTCCCGGGCGAGGTCACGCACCTGATGCTTGTAGAGTGAGCCAATTGGCAGGAGATCGACTCCGCCATCACCGTACTTCGTGAAGTAGCCGATCATAAGCTCGCTCTTGTTGCCTGTGCCAACAACGAGCCGGCGCAGGGTGTTGGCGTGGTGGTAGAGGCAGATCATCCTCAGCCGCGGCTTGACGTTGGCGTTTGCCAGGGCGTTTCCAGGGGGAAGCGCTTCGAGGAAACGGTCGTAGAGGTCTGACAGGTCTATTTCGGTCGCGGAGATGCCCCAGGTATCTGCCGTCAACCGGGCGTCGTCAACATCCTGTCGTGTTGAATGACTGGGCAGAATCACGCCGAGAACGTTCTCTTTGCCCATGGAGCGAGCGCAAAGGCCCGACACAACGGCCGAGTCGATGCCGCCACTCAGCCCGACGACCGCGCCAGTTTGTCCAGCGGCGCGTATCTGGTCGGCGATCCAGGTGGCAATGGCGTCTGCCAGCGACATGCGATGCTCCTTGCGTGTTTCCTCGGCAACGTTGTGGCAATCGTGCAGGAGATCACGAGGATAGTCAAGGCGCATCATGGTCATTTCCCCGCCGGTCGAGATGACCATGAAAGCGCATCCTTTTTACCGCTCGTTCGTTCTAGTAGCAAGAGAAACAAAGATCGCTCTGGGGAGCGTCTTCTCTTAGGGGAGATGGGGATCGTATTTACAGCACCTGCCGGTTGGCATGGGGTTGGAGGACACTGGTGATCGTCTGGGTTGCGCTTGCCATGGCATTAGGATTGGCGCTCCTTTCGCTTCGAACAATGGCTCATGCCTTTAGCGTTTCGGTTGGTCCCGTGCCAAGCGTTCCCATGAACCGTGCCCACGCTGGCGCATCTGTTCGCCACGAGCGACTCGGGCAGGGGCAGGTGTGGATGATGTGCGTGGAGATTGCCTTCTCGGTCGGGATCACGCTCATGATTCTCGGTCTGGCGTTGGCGGCGGCCATGCCGGGACATTTGCTGGTCGGCGCGTTGTTGGCCCAGGTTGCAGTGGTTGGGTCGCTGGTCGCGCCGGTCTACGTCGTGAACATTGGCGGGATAGGCATTCGTCCGGCTGCCATCGCTCTCGGTGTTGCGCAGCTGGCGCACGCCGCCTTCTTTATCCGGGCGTTTCAAGCGCTGCTCGGATAGATACAGCGGGACCATATTCATCCGTAGCGGCGCAATGTATTGCGTCATCTCTCCGCCCAGAGCGCTTTGGGTCTGACGACAGGTGAAATGAATTGCACCGCTACGAATGATAGATACGCTAGATCTCTTCATTTATGCCGCCGCCGGGCGGCTTCCAACGACGTTGGCCGGCTTTCCAGTAGCGGACCAGGGTGTCGGGGTCCTGGGCGTCTTCAAGCCAGGTTTCCTCAGCAATTGTTGTGGGCGCTCCATGGCCAGGGTAGAGCGTGGTTGCGCTGGGGAACTCGGCCAGGCGTCGGATGCTGGTTGCCAGCGCCAGAGCGTCTGATTCCGGCCGTTCCAGATAGCCAGCTCCGCCTTTGAGCAATGTGTCTCCTGTAAAGAGAATCTCCTCGCCGGCGATCCAGAGGCAGACGCTGCCCGCCGTGTGTCCGGGCGTGTGCAGGATGAGAATGTCAACCCCGCCGATCGAAAGATGATCACCGTCGGCCAGCCTTTGGTCGATCCGGACCGGCTCGATAACGAACGGTAGACCGGCCCGCCCGGCCATCGGATTGGCAAAAAGCCCGGAGTCGGCGGGATGGCCTGCCGTTCGATATCCCATGGCTTGCATTTTCGCCATATCGGTCACATGGTCCCAGTGTCCGTGCGTGGCAAGCGCGAGCTGCACCGGCGCGTTGCGCTCATCGGCGGCGGCGATCGCGCCCTTCCAGGCGTCGCGCGGCGCGTCAATAATAATTGATTCCTTGCCGGGAACGATCAGTGCGTAGCAGGTCGTCAGCAGCGGCCCGCCGACGAAGCGCTTGATCTCAAAACGTGGTGAGTCCGTCAACAGCATCCCCTCTTCCATCCCTGTCGCCAATTGTAACGGCGACAGGGATCAGCGAGAAGCCGTTTGAGTCAGCACACTTCCATTGCCACGCTCGCGGTTGAAATAAGAGAAGTCTCCGCGATACTCGCGCACGGCGCCGTTGTCCAGCTCGATAATGCGAGTCGCGAGCTTGTCCAGGAAGTAGCGGTCGTGCGAGATGGTGACGATTGTGCCCTCGAAATCGAGCAGCGCGTCTTCCAGCTCTTCGCAGGATGGGATGTCGAGGTTATTCGTCGGCTCGTCGAGCAGCAGGAAGTTAGCTTCCTGCAGCATCAAAAGCGCGATCTGGAGCCGGCTGCGCTCGCCGCCGCTCAGGTTTCTCACGGCGTTGGTCGAATCGATGCGGTCAAACATGAGCGTGCTCAGGAATCCAAGCGCCTCGGGCTCGGAGAGCGCTTTGACGCTACGGACAATGTCCAGTGGCGTCTTGTTCGGATCCAGTGTCTCCTGTTCCTGGCTGTAATAGCCCATGCGGATGGACGGCCCCATGCGGATGACGCCGGCGGTTGGCTCTTCGAAGCCGGCGATCATGCGGAACAGGGTTGTCTTGCCGCTGCCGTTGTCGCCGACGATACCGACGCACTCACCATGCTCGATCATCACGTCGAATGGCAGAAGCAGATGACGTGTTTCGAACGATTTTGCGACTCCCTTGAGATCCAGTACGATTCGCCCGCCCCGCGACGTCTGGAAGTCGACATCAATCCGACGTCGTTCAAGAATCGGCCTGGGTTTGCTTTCCAACTCGGTGCGCTCAATCTCAAGCATGCGGCGTTTGTTGCCGGCCCGTTTGGCGAACTTCGGGTTCATCCGGGCCCATTCGGTGAGCTGCTCAGCCGAACGTTTGAGCTGCTTGAACTCGCGCTCCCTCAACTCGCGTAGCGCGGCCTCTCGCTCTAGCCGCTCCTGCTTGGCAACCAGAAACCCGCTATAGGCGGTCGGATAGGCGAAGATGCCGCCGTCCTCTAGCTCGAAAAGCCGGTTTACGGCCTGGTCAAGGAAGTAGCGGTCGTGTGAGATGATCCCCACGGCGCCCCGGTGAGCCTTGATGAAGGACTGAAGCCAGTCCTTGGCGCTGAAGTCGAGGTGGTTGTCAGGCTCGTCCAGCAAGAGAATGTCGACGTCTTGCAGGAGCAGTTGCGCCAGCCCTACGAGCTTCTTTTCTCCACCGCTCAGGCTGGAGACCGTCTGGCCCCAGCGTTCCTCGCCGAAGCCCAGTCCGGTCAGAACCTCCTCTGCGCGGCTATCGGCCCCATACCCGCCGAGAGCTTCGAACTCCTCCTGACAACGCGCATATTCTTCGAGGACTGCGTCGAACTCGTCGCCGTCGGCCTCCTGCATTCTCGTCTCAAGCTCGCGCATTCGTATTGCTATTTGAGACGCGGCGGCTGAGGCTTGCTTCACGGCATCAATGATGGAAACACCCGGCGCGAAGTGTGGCTCCTGCTGGAGCATGCCGACGATGGTGTTGCGCCGGAAGGTGAGCTCGCCAGAATCAGGCGTTATCTGCCGCGCGATGAGCCGGAAGAGCGTGCTCTTTCCCGCGCCGTTTTCGCCAACCAGGGCTATTCTCTCACCCGGTCCGATTTCAAAATCAACACCGCCAAAAACCTCGTTGCCGCCATGGGCATAGGTGAGGCCGGATGCTTGCACCAACATCTGGATTTCCCGCCATTCTGAAAACGCATGATTAAGAAGAGACGATACATCACGCGAGATGTGCGTTACCATACAACCGGTCGGGTTTACACTATTGCAGGATCGGCACGTAAGAAGTTTTGGGGGAGGAATCAATGCTGGATTTGGGTTTCGAGGAAATGACCAAGACAGAGCGGGTTATGGCTGCCGTAACCGGCGAGGAGGTAGACAGGATTCCGGTTTGCTTCTGGCACCATTTCAAGCCGGCAGGCTCGGGGCGCAGAATGGCGGAAGCAACCCTCGATTTCTTTGAGGCAACCCACGATCTCGATATTATCAAGATCATGCCAGATCTGCCATATCCGTTTCCCAAGCGCTCAATTCGCGATGTGAATGACTGGACACTTGTTGAACCGGTCAATGCCGAGCGATCACGTTTCTTCAATCAACGGGCGGTGGCAATTCAGGCGCTGCGCGACGCGGTGGGCTACGAGACTCCCATTATTATGACGGTCTTCTCACCGTTATGCGAGGCAATGTATTTTGCTGAAACCCGCGAACTGCTGCTGGAACACGCGCAGCAATCTCCCGCGCTGGTGCATGAGGCGCTGTCGATAATTGCCGAGAACTTACGGGCGCACATCCAGGACTGCATGGATTCAGGCGCCGACGGGGTGTTCTTCGCGCTTCAAGGTTGCACCGATACGATCATGACCCGCGAACTGTACCGCGAGTTGGGCAGACCTTACGATTTGATGGCGCTCCAGGGAGCGCGGGACAGCTGGCTCAACATTTTGCATGTCCATGGTGACAGCGATCTGCATTTCGACGAGGTGCTGGATTACCCTGTGCAAGTGTTATCGTGGTCAGACCGGCTGGCCGGGCCAAGCCTGCGCGAGGCTCGCTCGAAGACGAGCAAATGCCTGATGGGTGGCTGGCACGAATTCGGGGCACTTTCGAACGGTCCGACCGAAGAGATTCGCAGCGAAGCCGAGGACGCCATTAAGCAGACCGGCGGCCGGCGCTTTATTCTGGCTAACGGTTGCTCTGTTCCCGACGATACCGATGACCAGTGGCTCCATGCAGCACGCGAGCTTGTCGACGAGCTCGAATTGCCGGCCGATTAAACAGCTCCAGATCATTAGCCGGAGACCGAATGGCCGTCGTGGCCCCTGGTCTTCGGCCTCTACGACAGGCGGTTATCATGTCAAGCAAAACGACAAAGGAACGTGGGGTCATTGTCGCGGTTATCAGCGACGTGTTTTTCGGCATTACCGTTCGGAACACTATCAAACGTCTGAACTACGAGCCGCAGATGATTAAATCGGCCTTGCTCCTGCCGGACACCGTGGCGGTCTACGATCCATCGTTGGTGATTGTGGACCTCGGGGTTGTCGCCGAGGAGGCGAGCTGGGATTTGATAACGGCCATACGCGAAAAGGACGTCCCGGTGCTGGTTTTCGGGCCGCACAAAGATGTTGAAGGGTTGCGGGCCGCCAAGCAGGCTGGCGTGTCCCGCGTGGTTGCCAACAGCCAGTTTCATCGCGAGATGCCGGTGCTGATCGAACGCTATGTCAGACGCCCGGAAGAGGTAGCGAAGCAGAAAGCGCCGGAGAGAAGGCAACCCGACCTCATTCCGCCGCCGAAGACGGAGGAAGAGAAAGACGAACCGTAGCCGAAAGCGGTCTCCTGGCCCTGGTCGAGATGCGTTGACCTTTACGGGTAGTCCTTACTCTTCTTCAGCCACCGATTCAATTAACACATTGGCGCTGCGAACGCGGGTGTCGTTCACGTAGACGACAATCTCGTATTCCACAGCAGCGTTCGGGTTGTCCGGGGAGCGCATCTCAACCCTGGTTGACAGCCAACCGCGCTCGAAAGCGGCCACGGGCAACTGGTAGCGGTCGATCACGCTACCCCGGATGCCTATGCTAAACGACACAACGTCGTCGACACGCAGGTCGGAGAGCGCGACAGAGACATAAAATGGGACGCTCTCTTCGGCCTCGGTCTCCCAGACACGCACCCGTTCGCTGTCTGGTTCGCCCGTCTCCTCGTCGATTTCAGATGCGACGAACAGATCCGTCACGCTCACACCGGACGCGACCGGGGAGGCCGTTGCCTCTACGCGTTCAGTCGGCTCAGCCGTGGCTTGAGCGGCATCCTCGGAGGCGATAGTGAATGGATAGCTGGCGATCTCGCTGCCATTCAGAAGCACCGTTACCGAGTATTCTCCAGGCACCAGAGGAACCTGCGGCACGAGGGTGAAGGTCATTCTGCGATCGGCGGGGTCTGGCGGATCGCTCGTTAGCTGTGGTTGACCGCCGTCCGGAGGACGTTGATCGATGAGGAGATCGTCGCGCAGCCAGAAGCTATTGAATACCATTCCAGTGGGATCGACCATATTGGATATCCGCACTGCCAGTACAAGCTGTGGGGCGAAGCGGTCGAAGGTTTCGCCTGGCCAAACGGGCTCGCCCTCCCCATCGGTGCCTAGCGCCAGCGTCGCTTCGGCGATAACGTCTGACGGGTTTCCTGCGCCAACTCTAAAGGCGTAGACATTAATACGGCGATCGTTGATAACGAGCTCAACCGTGTGATTGGCGGCAGGATTCAACTGGGCGATTGGGCGAAATGGAAGGGCGACCCATTGACCATCCCCGTTGGACTCAGCAACGCGCTCGTCGCTCTGGCCGATGATCTGGTCGTCCTCGAACCAGATTGCTCTGAAGCTGGTGCCCCCGGCAATATTGCGCGCCCGGATGGCCAGATAGATCTCTTGCTGCTCTTCCGAAAGAACTGTAACTTCTTCCGTTGGCTCGCCATCATCCGCGAGCTCGGTGGCTAGAACAACCCGCTCGATAATGTAGGGAACCTCACTGACCTCGGCTGTCTGGGTAGCCGCGAACGGCAGCCGGGTCGGGGTTGGGGCGCTTACGTTGGGGGTTGGCGTTGGATCAGCGGACACGACCAGATTCCCACCGGCTGAACAGGCAGTCAGGATCATGCTGAGGAGCAGGCAGAAGATAGTCGTCCGCATAACGGCCTGCTTAGCTACCCAGCGGACGCCGGTATTGTCCGAATGCTTCCTGATATTCGTCGGAAACCTCCAGGGCGGTCTTATGAACATAGATACGCGTGGTGACCGGCGAGGCGTGTCCCAGGAGTGTCTGCACAGTTGATTCGCGCACTCTCCTGCGGACGAGCTCGGTCGCCAGTCCGTGCCGGAATGAATGCGGCGTAATTTCCGCTTCGACCCCGGCAGCCACACTCAATTGAGCCACAATGTGCTCGACAGTGCGGGGTGAGATGTGCTTGCCCGGCACTCCTGGCTTGTCACGTCCGGAGAAGGCTGGATGAGCGCCGATGCCTCGTCCGCTATCGCCACGGGCGGTCCAGTAGGTGACAAGCGCCTCCGCTGTCGGCCCGTCAAAGAGCACGGTGCGGCTCTTCCCGCCTTTGGCGCGATATATCGAGGCTGTGCCGTCCGCGAGGTCAATGTCCCTGCGGCGCAGCGCGCAAAGCTCCGATACCCGGACACCGGTGCGGAACATGAACGGGATCATGGCCTGGACCTTCAGGCGCCGTAGATCCTGGCCAGGTTTGCCTTCACGCGGCAGTGCACGCACATGCTCGACGATCGCTTCCAGGTCCTCCAGGTAAACATCCGGCGGTGGCGGTGTAAAGCGCGGCATCATGGCTGCAATGCGGGTGCGGAGCTTATCGGTTGCAAGGTCTGGGTGAAAATCAAACGCTGCCAGGTATGAATACCACTTGCGGACAGCCGCCATCTGGGTCTGAAGGGTTCTCATCCGGGAAATGTCTTCCGGGGTTTGCAGGTCCCGAGGCATGCCTGAGGTAAGGAACGACGTGACGTGCTCAATCGTCAACTCTGTGACCGGCGACGTGGTCGCGTCAATGCCGAAGTCATTTTCCACATGTTCCAGAAACTTCTTGATCGCGGAATCATAGGTTCTTCTGGAGCGCGGCGCGAGATGCAAATCCTCGTCGATAAAAATGCGGTGGGCGTCGCCGATGGTGGTTTCCACGAGCACATACTCCGTACGTTCACTCAATCAAGTGTGTACGTACAGTGTATCGTCATTGCCTGAAGAAGACGATGCGGATCAGGCGATGTTCGGTTGGCTAGCGGACAGGCGCGGTGATGGTCGATCGGATTGCGGGGATGCCTGGGCTTGGTGATCTGTGGAAAGCATTTCCAGGAGTAGTAGCTGCGTCTCTACGTCCATCTGCTCGATATCGAGGTCAAGCAGCTCGTCGTTCTCTCCGGCCACGCCGTTGCGAATGCGGTCCCGGACGACGTACTGATACACGCCCATCGCCGCAAAGACGAAGAGGATGCACTGCGGGCAGTATGTTATTTCGGTCGTGAGCACGGCGTAGCTCCTCACAGCGGGCACGATACTCATAGGGTATCAAATCCGCGACCCGGCGACGCTCACCCAATCGTCAGATCCAACTCGCCGGAAATGCGACGTGTCCTAGAAGATGCCGATCAAAAGATTGAGAATAACGGTGAGCACAATTGAGAGAAGCAGTGAGACCAGCAAGCATCCAGGCGAGCAACCCCAGACCTGCATCCTGCCGCCTCCAACGCTACGCGGGCCGAAAAAGGACCGCATTTTCGTCATCCTTTCACTACAGTGAGGGAGTGGCGTGTGTCCGGGAAGACGCCAGCAAGCTACCCTGTCTCCCACTATACCGGCCCATGACTGCCTGTAGCGTTGCGAGGCAGGAACCCGGAGCATCACCAGGTCACACCGCGGGTGGTTACCTTCCCACCGTTCCCATGCGCGTCGTTGTGGCGTTGGGGTTGATGAGAAAGGAGACCAGCAGGGTCGGAGCCTGTGCCGTCACCGTGAGGCCTCCATCTCCGACGATCAGTCCGCTCTCCGCTTCACCAAACGGCGTGCCGTCGACCTCGACCACACCAGTAAAAACATAGAAATAGGTGTCCCAGCCAGCGATGGCCGGCAACTCGACACTGGTATCACGGTCGAGCCGGATGTCGTGGAGATGCACATCGTTGCGCACCGTGAACGGCGCGTCAGAGCTCACCGGCCCGAAGAGGTGTCTCCACTCGTTTGGCACGAGTGGGTCGATCGGCCCGTGCTGAATCTCTGGTTCCAGGTCGAGCGTGTGCGGGCGCACAAAGATCTGGAGCATGCGCAGATGAGGATCGTGGTGCTCAGTGCGCTCCTCATGCCAGAAACTACGGCCCGCGTTCATGATCATCAGATGATCGGGGTCGGCAATGAGCTCGCCGACCGTGCGATCGTTGTGTCGCATAACGCCTTCTGGCACCCAGGAGATGATTTCGTCGTTCGAATGCTCGTGCAGCCGGATCCAGGCGCCAGGATCAAGGAGCGACTCGGCGATGGCCGCAAGTGGGCCGTGTCCGTGGTCGTTAGACCTGGGAACGAGGCGCCCCGGGAAGTTGATGTGAATGACGAACGGTCCCTGATCCACGGTGACTCGTGTGCGTTCGGATTTGTAGAGTGTGGCCCCGCTTGCCGGTTGGTTCGTGTGCCGCACCTCGTTCATGGAGCGTCTCCTTTGCCCGTTGAGTGGCATCGCCCACCCGGCTTCTTCCTAGCCGAACGCGTAATCACCCTCGTGAGCATGCTCAAGATAGGCCGCCAGGAGATTGATACCGGCCTGGATGTCGGACACCGCGCACATCTCGTTGACGGTGTGGATGTAGCGTGTTGGAAACGAGAGCGTAATGACCGGCGCGCCGCCGCGATTGATGACCATGGCTCCCGCATCGGTGCCGCCACGCGGCAGAACTTCCATTTGATGGGGAATGTCGTTCTCGCGCGCTAGCTGCCGGAAGTGCTGGACGAGCTTGTGGTTGGAGATGTGCGAGGAATCCATGATCTTGATGGCTGCGCCCTCGCCCAGTTTGCTGAC
>JACCZH010000142.1 GCA_013696045.1 Chloroflexia bacterium | reverse complement strand
CAACCGCTTCGTCTGGGACATGCGCTATTCCAACGCGACCGAGGTGCCGGACGACTCCGGTTCGATGGGCTTTGCGCGCGGCCCGAACGGCCCGCGCATCAAGCCGGGCGAGTATCAGGTGCAGCTCAAGGTAGGCGACAAGACCTACACCGAGAGCTTCAAGGTTGTGCCCGATCCGAAGATCGCTGTCAGCCAGGAGGAGTACGACGAGCAGCTGGACTTCCAGCTCAAGGTGCAGTCGAAACTCTCCGATCTGCATGGCGCGGTCAACCAGATCCGCAACATCCGCAAGCAGGTGGAGTCGTGGCAGTCGCGCATGGACGACGACAAGGTGTCCGACGCGGCCAAGGCGCTCAACGACAAGCTCTACGAGGTTGAAGGTGAGCTGATCCAGTACCGGGCCAAGAGCACCCAGGACACGCTCAACTTCCCGGTCATGATCAACGCCAAGCTGGCGGCCTTGATCGGCATGATCGGCAGCGCCGAAGGCAAGCCGACCAAGCAGTCGTACGATGTCTTTAAGGATCTTGAAAGCCGGACTGACACCCAGCTTAAGCGCCTGAAGGAGATCGTCGACAAGGACGTTCAGAGCTTCAGCAAGCTCATCCAGGACGCCAATCTGCCGGCTGTGGCGCCGTAGACGCGAGGCCCTCATCCCCAGGGATGAGGGCCAATCTCTTGCGCGGCTCTCACCACGGATTTGTCTCCGCCGGTAGGTCCAACCTCTATTCATGTGCATAGATCTGGACGCACGATGTCAGCGAGGAAACCATCATTCGTTCGCACAAAACACGGATTATCTCGGACATAACCTTTCCTCAACCTGGTTTGGTCGAAATTTTGCTCGCTAGATCGCTACGTCTCCCCGAAACCGTGAATATTCCCGCAATCCCGCACCGAGTCAGCGCGCCGAGCCGTCTTGCGGATAAATCTGTGACAACACATTGCCTTATCCGGAAGACTTGGTGGCGTACTTAACCTGTATCGTGCTTGAATCGACGCTCCGGGGCGCGAGTTTGCCCATTTCTTAATATTTTTTCATGAACAATGGCGAAGTATATGTTAGGGTAGTGCGAATCATCCGTGGGTGTGTCGGATGGCGTAGCGGTTCGTACACGTTCCAATAGTGGTAAGTACCGTCGCCTGGGACTACTTGGTACCAGGGGGTTATATGGCGGTGCATGGGAACGTACTATTCTATCGGAGACCGTTGCGCGCGAAACGACGGCAATGTATGGCAAGAGGAGACGGCATCAGTTGATACGCTTGTTGCATGAAGAAGTTTCCGTCGACGATGTATTGGAACAGCACCGGAAAGTCCTCGAGTACGAACGTTTCGTCAAAACCCATACATGGGCGGAAGTCGAATCCGCATATCCAGACAGCCAGCCAACCTGCGAATGCGTGATCTGCATGCAACTCGAAGTATTCTCCGACAAACTGGTCACGATCATGCGCGAGCGGCGCTTTCAGGACAACGCTCCCGAAACGAATGAGCCACGTCTGGAGACCCTTATGCATGACTTGCTCGCGTTCTCCGAGGCGGCTGAGGAGATGGACTTTAGCAAGCCGCGGCCAATACGCACCGTTGGATCCTCAGGACTTTAGCCCCAGCATCAAGTTGAGTGGCCAAAGCCGTTAGCACAGTCGTTGACCGGCGGTTGTTCAACATGAGTGTTTTGTGAAATCTCAGTCGTGGCCCGCGGTCGAGAGTTCCTACCCATCTGGACCACCACGTTGTGGCTGCATTGTCTGCCAGCAACTCGAAGAGTTCTCCGACAAGCCGGAGCCGTCAGGCGCGCCGTTTGCCTGGCGCGGAAGCGCTCTGGCTGGGGCCCACCGAAGGACAGCCGCTGTTGCGCAGAGCTATCGCCGATCGTGCTGGTATTCGGCCCGCGCAGGTGCTGGTGCCTAGCAGCGCGCAGCAGGGGCTCGATCTGATTTCACGCTGCCTGCTAGATCCTGGCGACACAATTGTGATCGACCGTCCCGGCTATCTGGGCGCAATCCATAGTTCCGCGCCGCCGGAGCCAATCTGGTCGGCTGGGATGTCGAGCGCGGGGATGTGGAGGAGCTTGAAGACCTGCTGGTGCGCTACCGGCCCAAGTTCCTGTACACCAACCCCACGTTTCAGAATCCAACCGGACGGACGCTGGCGATAGTCGCGCGTCGTGAGTTGCTGGATCTGGCGGCACGCTACCGTCTGCCGATTGTTGAGGACGATCCGTACTCGGAGCTTGGCTGGCAGCGGCCACCTCCCCCGGCGCTCTTTGACCTGGACGACCACCACCTGGTCATCCGTATCGGAACGTTCTCGAAGACGTTGG
This sequence comes from Chloroflexia bacterium, assembly GCA_013696045.1. Lineage (GTDB taxonomy): Bacteria > Chloroflexota > Chloroflexia > Thermomicrobiales > CFX8 > JACCZH01. The sequence continues at coordinate 6,173 of JACCZH010000142.1, read as the reverse complement.
CCGGCGGTCTGCGGCTGGGCTGGTTGGCGGCGTCAGATTCGATCGTCGACCAGCTGGCGCTGATCAAGCAGCGCACTGATGTGTGTCGAGCGCGATGTTGACGCAAGTGTTGGTCGCTGAATTCCTGACAGCCGGTCACTTCGATCGGCATCTGGCAGTCGTGCGCGCTGAGCACAAGCTCCGCCATGCGGCCATGAGCGCGGCGATTGAGCACCACCTGCCGCCAGGCACGCTGCACGTTGAACCCGTTGAAGGCGGGATGTATCTCTGGGCGCGACTGCCTCCCGCTGAAGATGCCGTCGCTGTGTTGCAGGAGGCGAAGGGGCTCGGAGTCATCTTCGTCAATGGCGACGCGTTCTATACCGATGGTGGTGGGCGGCAACACATGCGCCTGTGTTTCTCCAGCGTTCCTTAAGACGTCATCGATCTTGGAATCCGCAGGCTCGCGCCGCTGCTCATTGCGGCGGGCGCGCGCCTGCCAGTACCTCTTACGCCGGTCGCCAGATAAACTCGCGATCCTCTGGCCGGCCCACGACCTGAGGACATCCCAGACTGGCCGGCCGTCGCACGCTGTCTTTGACCCCGGTGTGCGTGGAGATCGTCACATCATCACCGCCGATCGTGGCCAGACGATACTCCGACGGAAACTCCACGATGGCCGCGATGGCACATTGCAACCAGGTATCACCGGCCATGATGTGGTGGTAGTGATTGTGCCCGCAGAAGCAGACCACGGCCCCGGCGCGCTTCTGTAACTCGTTCAGCAACACATCACCGCCACGGACGTGGCCGCCATACTTGAGACCCTGATCGGCCGCATACTGTGCCTGCGACTTGAGCGGATAATGGGTTAAAACAAGTAACAACTGGGGACGTTGACTGTCGAGTTCATCGAGAGCCTGCTCCACCAGACCTTCGTCGAGGGTGGCCAGCGGACTGAGACCCTCGTGCTTCCATGATGACTCCAGCACCAGTAGTGCGACACCCTCAGGAAGAGTCAGCTCTTCACGACGGATCAACCCCGCCTGCGCACGCTTGCCAAACGCTGCGTCGAAGCGTTGCGACGCTTCCGGGGATTCGCGATCATGGTTCCCTTTGCAAACGACGAACGGGCAGTGCAGCTCGTTCAGATACCCAAGCACTTCGCCAAGTTCTGCCTCGCTTGCGTTGGAGGTGAGATCTCCGGGGATGAGCACCAGCTCCGGTTGTTGACGGTTGATCGCCGCGACAGTCGCCGCCACCGTCTGGCGCGCGTCGCCGGTCAGGAACGGATTCTGAAAGCCACCAACCGATCCGCCGCTACCCACGTGCAGATCGTTCATGATGGCGAGTCTCAATGAGGGGCGTATGTCCATCAGCCAGCTCCGTTTCTCGTGCGTTCAGGTATACGTTATGGACGGCAGTTGCGGTGTTGTCTGCGATACACTGCTGGATTTCAGAATGAATGTATCAATCCCGGGAATAACCTGAGGCGTGTGCCGTTACAGAATGATGAGTGAACAAGAGCGTTTGATTGACGCCGGGAAGTCTTCTCACCCCGGACAACCCGGCGAGCGATTATAGAGATCACCTTCGAGCAGCTGTTTGAAGTCACTCCTCCTAACCTCCTTTCCCCCCACATCCCCCGGACCGGCGCACACCGTCCGGGGGATACCTCTGTCTAGCGACTGTGAATGCGACGTTTCGCGCATTGTCATCCGCCGGTGCGTGGCGCATCATGGCGTGACAACGCTCTGGCACGTTGCGAGCTTGTGCCGTGAGGCGAAAGGTGCATAGCATGACATCAAAGAGTCCGATCAAAGGGCTGGGTGAGATTGCGCTACAGGTCAACGATCTCGTAGCGATGCAGGCGTTCTACGAGGACGTGGTTGGTCTGAGACTATTGCGCCGCTTCGAGGACAGTGCATTCTTCGCGATTGCCGAGGGAGCTGCCGGCCACACCCAGGTGCTGGCGTTGTTCGACCGCACCGCCGGAGACAAGGTTCCCCTGAGCTATCGCCGGCCGCCGCTGGACCACATCGCGTTCGAGATCGAGCTGGAAGACTATGCCGCCGAGCTTGCGCGCCTCACGGATACCGGTATCGACGTCAAGACCAGCACCCATGCCTGGACCCAGTGGCGCTCGATCTACGTGACTGACCCCGAGGGCAACATTGTTGAATGGGTGTGCTACGACGCAACGATAGGCGACGATCAGTAGGAGCCCGGATCCGCCGGCTGCTCCACAACCGCGGCCTGCTTACCCCGTTTGTACATACCGTGCTGAAAACCAAACCAGCAACGGAAGGCGATGTCGCCGCGGTACGGTCGCCAGCTCTCGGCAAGGTCACGGACGGCCTGCTCGCTTGCGTTGCCCGGCAGACCCTGGAACACGCCCACCGCCGAACGCAGCCCCATGTCTCCGGCCGGGATCACGTCGCGCCGTCCGAGCCCACGCATCAGGACATACTCTGCCGTCCAGCGTCCAATGCCAATCTGCTTCTGGAGCAGCGCCAGGGCATCCTCGTCGTCAAGCTGCTCTGCCTCTTCAAAATCGAGCTCACCATCAATGATGGCCTGCGAGATCCCGACGATGTAGCGCGTCTTCTGGCGGCTGAACTGGATCTCGCGCAGGTCGTCGGTGTCGATCATCACGATCCGATCAGGGGTGGGGAAGAGGTAGTAGGTGTGTCCGTCGTGATCGACCTGCTCGCCGTAGTTCTCGACGAAACGCCGCTTGAGCTTGTAGGCAAAAGCGATGTTGATTTGCTGCCCGAGGATGGCCCAGACCATCGCCTCAAACGGGGTCGCCGTCTGCACAACCGGCAAGCCTTGAAACTGCTCAACCAGAGGTCCGGCAAACGGATCATCTGCTGGTAGCTGCGTGCGGTCATAATCCAGCTGGAACTGCCGCTGAATCTGGCAAGCGAGCGTCTCCTCCGGCAGCGTACCGGCCAGCACCCGCGCCGTCACTCCTGCCTCTGCCGCTGTCGCTTCGACGAGTACCGGCCCATCCGGCCCCTGCATCGCCCGGCGATACCTGTCGCCATGCACAACGTCCAGCACCTCGTCATGCGATCGCTTCAAATACTTCAGCGCCAGGTCGAACCGGAATGGCTCCCGCGCCGGCAAAAAGATCTCCACCCGTTGTCCTCCCCGTCGTCCAACCGTTCTCAAACCAACGATACGTCATCGAGTTTGACCGCAAGAAGCGGATAGCGGTCGTGATTGCTGGTTCCTATCCTCGTTACAGGCATTTGCATGCGCGTTCGCGGTTCGCAGGGGCGACCGGTTCGGTCGCCCGGGTGAGGCAGCGCCTCGCCCCTACCACCGTGGCGGTTTTGAGAATCACGAAGGGACAAGACTACAATGCGCCCGTTCCGCTTTGGAATTATCAACGAAACTGTTTTACCGCCTGACGAATGGGTCGCGCACGTTCGGAGGGTTGAAGAGCTCGGGTACGCGACATTCCTGATTCGCGACCACTTCGTGCCCGACTTCTTCGGCGAACAACTCGCCCCGATCGCGGCCTTGATGACGGCCGCGAACGTGACAAAAACGCTGCGGGTGGGGACGCTCGTCCTCGACAACGACTACCGACACCCGGTCATGCTGGCCAAGGAGCTGGCGACGCTCGATGTGCTCTCCGGTGGACGCCTCGAGCCGGGTATCGGCGCGGGGTGGTTGCGGTCGGAGTATGAGAAAGCCGGTATGTGCTACGAGCGAGCTGGAGTGCGGATCAGCCGGCTTGAAGAGGCTCTGCACGTGTTGAAAGGTCTCTGGGCTGAGGAGCCGGTCACGTTCCACGGCGACCACTACTCGATCTCTGACCTCGAAGGCTATCCCAAGCCTTCCCAGCGGCCGCGTCCACCAATCCTGATTGGTGGCGGTAAACCCCGCATGCTAAAGCTCGCCGGACGCGAAGCCGACATCGTGAGCTTCCTGACAACCTCGGTCGCCAGCGGCACCGTCGAGGACGACCCTTGCGAGCGACTGGCATCGTCCGTTATGCAGAAGATCGGCTGGGTACGTGAAGGCGCTGGCGAGCGTTTCGACCAGATCGAGCTGAGCCTGATTCCGACCGTCGTGATGACAGACGACTGCCATGCCTGGGCCGAGATCACCATCCGCGAGCGCGGCTGGCAGGACGTGACGGTGGACGATGTTCTGGCGATGCCCTCGATCTTTGCGGGCACTCTGGACGAAATTGTTGGAAGCATACGGGAACGCCGCGAGCAATACGGCTTCTCTTACTACGTTGTCTCGGACAAGATCATGGAGGAGTTCGCGCCGGTGGTCGAGAGATTGGCGGATAAATAGCGAAACAACTTCAGGCCATCCGAGAGCTTACGAGGCGGACAAATCCCGGTGCGACTGATTTCAGCCCAGCAAGCACATCCATTTCCGACATCGGAGGATGGTTGAGATCGGCCGCTTGCTCGTGAATGACTTACGTCATCACCGACGGAGTCAGCGAGAGCAAGTGCGTTAGAAACTGGTCTACTGACTGAGCCTCGATGTCGTATGGTGCGAGCGCAGCTTCATGGAAATCGGCGAGGTTTTCGGTGACGATCACCTGCGCATGTGCACGAATGGCGGCCGCCAGCACATGGCGATCTTTCGGGTCATTCGACAAACCGGCCATGAGCTTCTGATATCCCGTGACTGTTGCTTCGGGAAACACATCCCGCATTATACCGATGAGCCGTCGGGAACCTTCCTCATCCGTAAGTGCGTGTTCTACGAGGTTACGCTCTACTTCGGCGAGGATCTCCGCACTCCAGTGTAGACGGTAGAGTCCGCGCTCAGCTGCACGCAACAAGGTGTCACGTGGCGCCGCCGGGATGAGAACATTGGCGTCAAGAATGACCGCAAACGCCGACAACGCTTATTGATTCTGCTGTGACGTGTCGTATAGTCCCAGTTTCTGGCTTAACCTGGTCAGTTCGCTCAATCCCTCTCGACGGTCTCGATCGCGACGCAGCTTGTAGGTCATGACGTCACCAAACTCGATGCGACGATGAGTCCCAACGCGATGATATGGAATTTCTCCTTCGTCCAGAAGCTGAATGAGATACGGTCGTGACACGTTCAGTAGATCGGCCGCCTGCTGGCTGGTGAGTTCCTTCCCGACCGGGACGATCGCAACCGCCTCATCATGAGTCAGGTGGTGGACTGCCTGTCGGAGTATCTGATATAGGGCCTCCGGTATTTCTATGGCTTCGCCTATCGGACTCACGATCAAAGCGATGTCAGCTGGTTGGTTCGCCAGAAGTTCCTCGATCTGGTTCAAAACCTGCTGTTCCCCATCGCCAGCGCATATTGGCGACCGATCGAGCGCACGGTTTGTCATTAATCCGGCCTTCCCCGAGGGTATTTACATTCGTAGCACAATTATATCGGTAATCGCAATAAACGCAACGATCCGTGAGGACACGGACCGTTGCGTCGTTCCCTGCCTCTAAGGCGTCAGCCGGCTCAAATCCCTTGGAAACAACGTCGTCTCGCGTACGTTCGACGCTCCTACGATCTGGGCCACGAAACGCTCCAGGCCGATGGCGAAACCGCCGTGGGGTGGCATGCCGTACTTGAAGGCTTGCAGGTAGCTTTCCACCGGCTCAGGGCTCTGGCCGAGTTTTTCGAGGGCAGACAGGTAATCCGCGTAGCGGTGCAGGCGCTGGCCTCCGGTGACGAGCTCCAGACCTCGAAAGAGCAGGTCGAAGCTGTTGGAGTAGGCGGGCCGAGCCGGGTCGGGGTGGGTGTAGAACGGGCGTTTGGTCATCGGGTAGCCCTTGACGAAGACGAAGTCGGAGCCGTGTTCGCGGAGCGCCCACTCGCCCAGCCAGCGCTCGTGGGCCGGCGCGAGATCTGGTTCGGAGCGGACATCCTCACCGGTTGCCTCCGACACCATCTCCAGCGCGTCGCTGAAATGGACCACCGGAATCGACGTTGGAACGTCCGGCAGCTCGGTCCCGAGGAGTTGCAGGGCTTCGCCTTGTTGAGAGCCGACAGCGTCCAGCATCCCGGCGATGGTCTGGTTCAACATCCTCATGACGGTGTGGTGGTCTTCAATGAAACCGAACTCAGCGTCGAGCGAGGTGTACTGGTTGAGGTGGCGCGTCGTGTCGTGCGGCTCGGCCCTGAAGACCGGGCCGATCTCGAACACGCGCTCGAACACGCCCACCATCATCTGC
>JACCZH010000197.1 GCA_013696045.1 Chloroflexia bacterium | reverse complement strand
TCGGTGATTCGGTCATTGTCGAGCGCGCGGACCGTCGCGGCTGCGAGCGCACCGTTGGTTGCCTGAAACGTTCCACTCAGGTTTACCCGCATACGCCGGCCGGAAAGTGCGTCGACGAAGGTCGTTCCATCGCGGTCGGTCTCCACATCGCGAAACGCCACTTCGGGCCGCACGATCTGGAGATCGGCGCCAACGCTACCGGCTTCATCCTGGATGACCGGAAGAGCCTCGTCACTCGTGACCGCGGTGACCGCCGCCGCTCCGGGTTTGAGGATGCCGGCCTTGTGCCAGGCGATCTCGGGCAACGTGTTTCCGAGCGTGACCGTGTGGTCATAACCGATGCTGGTGATGGCGGCGACGGCGGGCTGGATCACATTCGTCAGGTCAAATCTGCCACCGGCACCGACTTCAATGACTGCGATGTCTACCGCTTCTTCAGCAAAATAGAGAAAGGTCATGGCGACCCAGAACTCGCCATAGGTCGGCCGGGGGTTGCCGAGCGCTTCCCAACGTTCGACTGTCTGAGCCATGGTTTGGACGAGTGCGGCGTAGCGGGCAGCCGGCGCGATCTGGCCGTTGATCTGAAGCTTCTCTGTAGCGACCTGAAGATAGGGTGAGACGTGACTGCCGGTGCGGTACCCGGAGGCGGTCAGAATTGAGGCGACCAGTGACGTCGTTGATCCCTTGCCAGATGTGCCACCAATATGAATAGTCTGATACTGAAGATGCGGGTTGCCAAGATGTTCTAGGAATGCCCGCAGCCGGGACATGCGTACAACAGCCCTGGCCCGAATCTCGTCCTTTGTGCTGCCGGGGGCAGGTGACGGCGGACCCATGATGAGCCCGGTGACATATTGTTCCGCCTGTTGATAGAAGTCGATTGCCCGGTCTTCGAGTGGCGCGGATGTCGTGTCGTCAGCGGCCACCGTGTCGTTCTCTCCTTCGTCGATTGCGTTACGCGCAAGCCATTCATCTCCGGGTGTGGATTCTACCGCGCCGGGATCAAAGCCGATAGCTGCCGATATAATTCAGAGGATGTGGATGTCGCCGAATCTCTCAGAGAGAAGAGGGTCGATGAGCGTTCGGAGCAAGAACCAGCTGGCCGTTGATGCCTGGCGCGAGCGCCTGACGATGGTTGAGACGAGCGCCGGTGCACTGGCCGTTCTCGATGAAGGCTCCGGTGAGCCGGTAGTCATGCTGCACGGCATTCCGACCCATTCGTATTTGTGGCGTGACGTGGCGAGGATCGTTACGGTCAGCCGGAGGGCTATAGCTCCCGATCTGCTCGGGTTTGGCTTCTCAGACAAGCCGGAAGATGCCGACCTGTCTCCAATGGGACAGGCTGACGCGATTGATGAGCTGCTCGACGGACTCGGGATCGAATCGTATGCGCTCGTGGGTCACGATTACGGAGCGCTGGTAGCCTGCGAGCTCCTGGCGCGCAATCCACAGCGTGTGTCGCACCTCGTGCTTACCAACACCAGTCTGCAACGCAAGGCATGGACGTCGACATCGCCGCTGAACCCGCTCTCCTGGCTGAAGGCGCCGTTCATTGGCGAGGCTGCAATGACGGTCGCTCAACCTTTTATGCTCAAGCAGGCGTTTTCGGTCTTTGTAGCCGAGCGCGAGCGCCTTTCCGATGAGACGATGGCGCTCTACTGGTATCCGTTTGACAACGGCTTCGACCGCACGCTGTTGCGCCTTTCACGCAACAACCGGTTGGATGACGACGCATTCCACCGCTGGAAAGCCGCACTTTACGAATACAAGCAACCAGGGTTCGTCGTGTGGGGCGCGCTGGACCCCACGTTTCGGCTCAATCAGGCGCACGAGATCGTTAACCTGATGCCGGATTGCCGCTTCGAGGTGTTCAAGCACAGCAGCCACTTCATCCAGGAAGACAGGCCGCAGGCGCTGGGGCGGTTGATTGTTGCTTTTATTGAGGGGCATTATCAGGGATAGAGGGCCTTCATTCCCGACTAGAAAGCCCTCACCATCGGACCAAAGAGGCCCTCACCCCCCGACCCCTCTCCCGCGGGGAGAGGGGAGTTTGGCTCCTGGTCTAAATACCCAGCGCCAAGCCTTCACTGCGGGGATCCGCGCCGCCGACGAGGACGCCGGTGGAGGGATCACGCTGGATGACGAATGCGGCGCCGCCGGCGGCGTATGGGCCAAGGACTTTGACTTGATGACCGCGCTCGCGGAGTCCCTGGATGGCTTCTTCGGGAACACGCGACTCGATACGCACTTCATAGTCATTTGGCAGGTTGATTGGGTCGGTGCCGGGGAAGGACTGCCAGCGCGCGGCGCTGACGGCCGCCTGGACATCCATGCCGTGGTCGATCAGGTTCGAGATGACTTGCATGTTCCACTGTGGCTGCTGGTCGCCGCCTGGCGTGCCGCCAACGAGCACCATCTCGTCGTTCTGAGCGATGGCGTAGGCGTTGAGGGTGTGCATAGTTCGCTTGCCGCCCTCCATGACGTTTGGGTGGCCCTCCACCAGCGAGAAGCCACGCCCAACACGGTTGTTGAGCATGATTCCAGTGTCGCCAGCCACAAACTGGCTGCCGAAACCGGCTGACAGAGAGTGGATGAAGGTCACCATGTTGCCGTCGCCGTCGGCGGTGCAGAGGTAGGTCGTGTCGCCGTCTGTCTCCGGGATGACACCGGCTTGTTCCTGTTCGCTGGCGCTCTTGGGATCGATGGACTTGAAACGCTCGGCGGCAAATTCTTTGGAGATGATGGTTTCGAGCGGTGTTGGGCCGAAGAGCGGATCGCGGGAATAGGCGTTGCGGTCGGCGAAGGCGCGCTTTTTGGCCTCGATCAGCAGGTGCAGGGCTTCAGCGGAGTTATGCCCCATCTGCGCCAGATCGGCATTCTCGAGGATATTCAACTCTTCGAGAACGATATGGCCCTGCGTCGGTAGCGTCGTCTGGTAGACGGTGTAGCCGCGATAGTCCGTCGAGATGGGCTCGTAGATGTCGCTGGTGTGGCCGCCCATGTCGGCAGCCGTCATCTCGCCGCCGGCTTCCTGGATGGCGCCGGCGATGCGCTCGGCAAGCTCGCCGTCATAGAAGGCTTCCGGACCGCCGTCCGCAACCGTGCGCAGCGACTTGGCGACATCCTTCTGAACCAGGAACTCGCCCGGCTTGAGCGCCTGGCCGTTCCGCAAGAAGATGGCGGCTGAGGATGGGAATTTCGCCAGCTGTTCGCGGGCCGAATTGATAGTGCGGTGGCCGGTGTCGGACAGCGGAAAACCGTTCTCGGCATAGTGGATGGCATAGCTGAACAGGGCACTGACAGGCAGCTTGCACCAGCGCTGGATGGCCTGGAAGTAACCGTCAACAGCGCCTGGCACGCCCATTGCCAACGGCCCGTAGAATGGCATCTTCTCGTGGCCGCGCGAGACAAAGTAGTCTCGTGAGAGGGCGCGTGGCGCGATTCCCGAGCCGTTGAGCGCGGTAACCGCCTTGGTCTTGCCATCGAAGTGAATGAAAAACGCGTCGCCACCGAGCCCTGACATGGCTGGTAGCGTGACTCCGGTGGTCAATGCCGCGGCGATCGCGGCGTCCATGGCGTTGCCACCTTTGCGCAAAGCGTCGACTCCAGCCGCCACCGCCAACGGATGCGCGGCCGCGACCATGCCGCCACGCGCAATCACACGTGAACGGGATTGTTGAAACGAGGCGTCCAGGGCGCTATCGGTTGCCCCAACCGGCGTTGTCGTTACCATGATGTGTATCCCTTCGTTTGTGCAGTGTCATCCTTGATGCCAGTCTAGCCTATGCTACGACTGATCGGGACCCCATCGACGGTCAGAGCGCCCGGATTCGATGTAGTGAACCTCGAAGATTGGTTCGGCAAGGATTGCAAGTGTGTGCAGCGGGACGGCTCCCACGTTATCAAAACCATGGCGCATGC